>NZ_JBTIXF010000004.1:0-174051 GCF_055793945.1 Plantactinospora sp. A48
CCGCGAGAACGGCGAGGCTGGCGATCACGTTGATCAGTCCGGCCAGCCCGATCGGCATCGGCACCATGGGCAGCATGGCGAGCGCCGCGAACGGCGGATAGGTGAACCCCAACCCCCCCACCCCCACCCACCCCCCCCGCCGGGGTTGATCATGAAGTTAGCTGCGACATTTGGTGCAAACTGTTCAGTCAACTTCATGATCAACCAGAAAGGGAGGGGGGAGACGGAGGGGGTGGGGTGGGGAGGGGGTGAAGATTCGGGTTGGGATTGTCGGCGTGTGGTGGGTGGAACGGGGTACCCGTGCGGTCCAACGACCAAGGGGGGAACACCATGTTGGGTGTGAAACGGCTGGCGGTGATCGTCGGCCTAGCGGTCATCGGCCTCGCGCCGGCCGCCGCGGCACAGGCAGCGGCAGAGGGGACGCCGGCACCGTCGGGCTCCGCGTCACCGGCACAGCAGGACACCCAGTACCTGCAGACGATTCACCAGGTCAACCTGGCGGAGGTCTCCGGGGGCAACGTGGCGCAGCAGAAGGCGTCGAACCAGCAGGTCAAGGACCTGGCCATGCAGTTCGTCACCGACCACCAGCAGCTCGACCAGGCGGTGCAGAGCACGGCCTCGCAGGCCGGGGTGACGCTGCCGAACGCGCCGACGAACGACCAGCAGGCCGTGCTCAACCAGTTGCAGGGTCTGAACGGGTCGGCGTTCGACAACGCGTGGGTGACGGCCGAACTGGCCGGCCACCAGAAGGCCATCCAGGCGACCGAGACCGAGGTCAACCAGGGTTCCGAGCCGGCGGTGAAGCAGCTGGCCCAGCAGGCTCTGCCGGTGCTCCAGGCCCACTTCGAGTCGCTTCAGGCACTGGCGCAGAGCCTGGGCATCGCGGTGCCGAGCCTCTCGGGTACGCCGGCTCCGGGGACCAGCTCCGGCAGTGCCAGCCCGAGCGGAAGTCCCACCGAATCGCCGGGAACGGGTGGCACCACCGAGGCACCGGGTACCGGGACCACGGAGGAGCCGACCGAGGCGCCTACTCCGGCCACCACCTGAACGGGTACGACCGGATTCAGCGGTACGGGTGGGTCTGCGGGTTGACGCCCGGCAGGCCCACCTCGCGCTCGTCCCGTCAATCAGTGACCTGAGCGGTACCTGAGTGATCCACCCGGCGGTACCGGTGGCTTGGCCGCCCCGTTGCGCGACCCGAGAGGTGGCTGTCAGTCGGCGTCGGCGAGCCCGATGGCGAACGCCTCTTCCAGGTCGTGCTGTGAGTACGCCCGGAAGGCGATGTGTGACTCGGTGTTGACCACCCCGGGCACCTTGGAGATGCGGCCGGCGATCACCTCGGCGATCTGCTCGAACTCCCGTACCCGGATGACGGCGATCAGGTCGGTGTTCCCGGCGACCGAATAGACCTCGCTCACGCCGGGCAGCGCGGCCAGGGTCTCCGCGACCTCGGGGATCGAGTCGGTGGCGCAGTCGATCAGGACGATCGCAGTGATCACCGATGTGCTCCTCTCCTGGAGAACGTCCCGTTCATGCTAGATGGTGCCGACCGGCGGCGCCCGGCCAAGCCGGATGGCGCCGGCCGGTGGCGTTGGGCCAGGCTAGACGGCGCCGGCCGGTGGCGTTGGGTCAGGCTGGACGGCGCCGGCCGGCAGCGTTCGGCCACGACCGAAGCGCACGGCCGAGTCCAGTCGCTCGTCCTCGCCGACCGACTCGCCGGGCCAGACCACCGCGCGGCGTACCGAGCCCCGGACGACCGCCCCCGCGCCCACCACCGCGCGCTCGCAGCTGCCGGTGACCGTCGCCGTGGACGCGACCAGGTTGCCGTCCCCGGCGGCGTGCAGGTTCGCCGCCAGGTAGTCCGCCGGGGTGCCGGTGTCGAGGTAGACGCCGTGGAACGGGATGATCTCCAGTTCCCCGGCCGCCTCGGCCGGCCGCCAGACCGCCCGGACCAGATCGGGCTCCCCGACCGACAGCCGGCGGACGTACCGGGCCGGGATCAGCGAGAATCCCGCGAACCGGTGGCGGCCGAACTCGCCGGAATCGGCGGGGTCGGCCACCGGCACCCCCAGCAGCCGTACGCTCCGGCCGTCCCAACCGGCCAGCAACGCCGCGATGTCGGCCCCCGGCGGCCGGTCCGGGTCCGCGAGGTAGCCGTCCGCGTTGCCCACCAGTACGCCCCGGTCCGCGATCCAGTCTCGCAGGTTGGCCAGGCCGCCGGCCGTACCCAGTGGGGAGCCCGATTCGACGGACGGCCACGCGCGGGTTCCGACCTGTCGGACCACCTGCTCGGCCAGGTAGCAGGCGTTGACCGCGACGTCGGCCGGGCCGGTCAGGCCCAGGGCGGCGACCCGGGCCAACGCCCGGTCCAGCAGTGCGACGTTGCCCACCGGGCACAGCGCCTTCGGTATCAGCTCGGTGAGCGGTCGCAGCCGTTGCCCCTCGCCGGCGGCGAGGATCACCGCGCACACCGGCGGGTCGGCCGGAGACCGCCGCCGGACCTCGGGCCGGGGCTGCCCGGCCGCACCCCGGACCGCCGCCGGATCGTCCTCGGCGGACGCGGCCGGGCGACCGGTCACGGCGCGGGCCGGGGCTCGCGGGTGGCGGCCGGGCCGAGGCCGTAGATGCCCAGCAGCCGGGCGGTGTTCGTGGTGAGCGTCGGCAGGGCGTCCACGGGATACCAGGCGGCCTCGTACACTTCCGCGCCGTCGACCACCAGTGGGTTGGTGGAGGCGGGAACCCGCGCGGTGAAGACCATGTCCACCCAGCCCTGGGCGTGTACCACGGCGTTGGGAACCGCCGGGGTGAGCTGGTCCGGGGTCAGCCGTACGCCGCTCTCCTCGGCCAGTTCGCGGGCGGCGCCGACGACCGGTGCCTCGGCCCGGCGCAGCAGTCCGGCGGGCAGTCCCCACTTTCGGCCGGGCGGCTGCCGCAGCAACAGCAGGCGTCCGGGTTCCGGTGACTCCGAATCCCAGACCACGGCCACCGCGCCGACGATGTACTTCGGCACCGCCAGGCGGACCAGTCGGTGCCGGAACCGGAACGGCAGCCGGTAGAACGCGCGGTAGACGAGGGCGCGGGCGATCGAGTGGGCGGTCACCGTCCCAGGCTAGAGGGTTCCGGCCGCAGCGGCGCCGGGGCCGGTCGGGTCCCGCGCCAGCCGGCACGGGTCACTCCGGATGGTCGACCAGGGCGATGAGCTGTTCCACCACGGCCTCCGGGGCCAGTTTGCGGTCGAAGACCGCCACGAGCATGGTGTCGACGTCCGGATAGCCACGTTCCTCGGACAGCCGGCGCAGCGGCAGGTCGCTGGCCAGTCCACGGTTGTGCCGGCGCAGCGCCAACCCGATCGCCGCCCGGCCGAGGCGGATCTTGTCGGCGATCGAGATGCCGGGTTCCTCGTGTTTGGCGAACCAGCGGTTGATCTGGAGCTGGGCGTGTGGGGACTTGACGAAGCCGAGCCACTCCTTGCGTGGGCCCGGCGGGGCCACCTCGAGGTCGAGTTCGGCGTGCGCGTCGCCCTCGGTGAAGATTTCGACCACGTCGCCCTCGCACAGTTCCGAGCCCAACGGGGCCAACCGTCCGTTCACCTTGGCGGCGAGGCAGTGGTCGCCCCGGTGCGTACCCAGCTCGTATGCCAGATCGACCGGCGTCGAACCGGAGGGCAGGACCACGGTCCGGCCGTCGGCGAACACCTGGACCTGTGATTCGGAGAGGTCGCAGCGCAGCGAGTGGAGGAACTGGCTGGAGTCGGCGGTCTCCTGCTCCCAGTCGAGCACCCGGCGCAGCCAGTCGAGCTGCTCGGTGCTCGGCGCCGAGTCGGTGACGGGCCTGGGGTAGCGGAAGTCCGCCGCGATGCCGTACTCCGCCGACCGGTGCATGTCGAGGGTCCGGATCAGCACCTCCACCGAGCGGTTGTCCGGGCCGCAGACGGTGGTGTGCAGGGAGCGGTAGAGGTTGTTCTTCGGTGAGGCGATGTAGTCCTTGAACCGGCCGGGCACCGGCCGCCAGAGCCCGTGGATCGAGCCGAGTGCGGCGTAGCAGTCGTTGTCGGAGCCCTCCACCACGACCGCGATGCGGGGCAGATCGTACGGCGTGGCGTGGCCACCCGCGACGGTGTCCTTCCAGATCGAGTAGAGGTGCCGGGGGCGCGGGTCCACCTTGGCGTCGATCTTGTCCCGGCGCAGGACCACCCGGGCCTCGCCGACCACCCGGGCCAGGTAGGGCTCCCAGTCCGGCCGGCCGCCGTTGACGTACGCGCGGATCCGGTCGTACTCCTCGGGTTCCAGGTGCATCAGCACCGCGTCGTCGAGGTCCCGCTTGAGCACCTGGATGCCGAGCCGGTCACAGAGCGGCACCAGCACCTCGACGGTGGCCCGGGCGATGCGGGCCCGGGAGGCGGGCGACCGGGCGTCCAGGGTGCGCATGTTGTGCAGCCGGTCGGCCAGCTTGATGATCAGGACCCGGACGTCCTTGCCGGCCGCGATGATCATCTTTCGGATTGTCTCGGCCTCGGCCGCCTTGCCGTAGAACTCCTTGTCGAACTTGGTCACCCCGTCGACCAGGAGTGCCACCTCGGGGCCGAAGTCGCCGTCCAGCGCGTCCAACGTGTACCGGGTGTCCTCGACCGTGTCGTGCAGCAGCGCCGCCACCAGGGTGGTGGTGTCCATCCCCAGCTCCGCGCAGATCTGCGCGACGGCCAGCGGATGGGTGATGTAGGGCTCGCCGCTCTTGCGGAACTGGCCCCGGTGCATGTTCTCGGCGATTCCGTACGCCCGGCGCAGTGCCGCGGCGTCGGCCCCGGCGTGGACCGCGCGGTGGGTCCGCACCAGGACGGTGACCGGGTCACTGTCGGACGGCGGCCAGGACAGCAGCGAGCGCAGCCGTCGAGCCAGCGGGAAGTCCGCGGGGAGGGAACCGCCGAAAGCGGCGCCGCGACCGGCGTCGACGTCCACCCGGGACACCTCCTCACCGGGCCACACCACCACCCGTCCGCTCGAACGGGCGACAGCGAGCCACGAATCGGGCACGACTGCACTTCTCCACCAGAGTAAGCGAGTATCCGTCGTCCGAACGGGTGGTTACCTACAGTCGTTCGGTCGAGAGTTGACCGGCGGCCGACTCCGCCCTGGTCAGCAGGTCGCGGAACCGGGCCGCGCCGCGTACCGGCGAGGCCCACGGTTCGGACGCCTCGACCAGTCGCGTCTCGGGCCGTTCCAACCAGGACAGAATCCGTTCCGACTCCTCGGCGGTGGCGTTCGGCACCGGTCCGGTCCCCGCCGGCACGGTCTCGGCGGTGGCCAGCACCTGATCGAGCACGGCCCGCGGCGGCTGGCCGGGCCGGGCGAGGGCGGCGCCGGCCAGCCGGCCGTGCCGGACCACCACCAGCTCCCACCCGCCGTCGGCGGTGCGTCGGGCCGCGGCCAACTGGCCGATCCGGGCCAGCCCGAGCAGACGTTGCATCCGCAGGGTGGCCCGCAGGACCGCGGCCAGCCGGCCCCGGACCACCGCGGCCTCCTCGTACCGCTGGTCGGTGGAGAGCGCCTCGATCCGGGCCAGCAGCGCGGCCACCACGACCTCCGGATCGCCCGTGGTGGCCCGGCGGAACGCGCCGGCGGCGCGCAGCTCGTAGTCGGACACCGAGATCCGGTGCTCGCACGGCGCGGCGCACCGGCCCAGCTCGGCCAGGGCGCAGGCCGGCAGGGTGGTGCGGGTGGACAGCCGGTGGGTGCACTGCCGCAGCGGCAGGGCGTCGTGCAGCGCTGCCGCCGCCAACTCGGCGGCGCGCCGGGAGGTGAACGGGCCGAGGTAGGCGTCGTCGCCGTCAGCCAGC
This sequence comes from Plantactinospora sp. A48, assembly GCF_055793945.1. Classification (NCBI taxonomy): domain Bacteria; kingdom Bacillati; phylum Actinomycetota; class Actinomycetes; order Micromonosporales; family Micromonosporaceae; genus Plantactinospora; species Plantactinospora sp. A48. The sequence continues at coordinate 5,834 of NZ_JBTIXF010000004.1, forward strand.
TTCCGGACCAGGGACAGCCGTGGGTACGCCTCCGCGGTCAGCTTCAGCCAGACGACCCGGTGCGGGTACTTCGACCGACGGTTGTACGGCGGCGTGTGCGCGGCGATCAACCGCAGCTCGCGTACCTCGGCCTCCAGCGGGTGCGCGCACTCGACGGCGTCGACCCGGACGGCGGCGGCCAGCATCTCCGATATCCGGGCCCGCTTCTCGGCGGCGGTGAAGTAGCTGCGTACCCGGGTGGCGACGTCGCCGGAGGTGCCCACGTAGAGCGGCCGGTCATCGGCGGCCCGGAAGATGTAGACCCCGGGCACCCGGGGCAACCCGTCGGCCAGGTGCCGCTTGCTGCGCTGCACCGGGCTGACCGCCCGGCAGAACTCGATGGCGTCGCCGATGGTCTCCACCCGGTGGCCGCTCAACCGGGCGATCAACCCGTGCAGCACGTCGACCGTCGCCTCGGCGTCGGCCAGCGCGCGGTGGCTGGGCTGCCGAGGGGTCCGGAAGTACGCGGCGAGCGTGCCCAACTTGCGGTTGGGTACCTCGTCGGCGGTCAGCACCCGGCGGGCCAGCGCGGCGGTGTCCAACACCCGGGGGTTGGGCCAGGCGTAACCGTGTCGGGCGCAGGCGGCCTTGAGGAAACCCACGTCGTACGGGGCGTTGTGCGCCACCAGCACCGCGTCCCGGAGGAACTCCAGCAGGCTCGGCAGGATCTGCTCGATCGGCGGCGCGGGCAGCAGCATCGCCTGGGTGATCCCGGTCAGCACGGTGATGAACGGCGGGATCGGCACGCCCGGGTTGACCAGCGTGGCCAGCACACCCAGCTCCTCGCCGCCACGGACCCGTACCGCGCCGATCTCCGTGATGCCCCCGCCGTCCGGAGTGCCGCCGGTGGTCTCCAGATCGAGCACCACGAACGTCGTGCGGTGCAACGGGAGGTCGTCGGGAATGCCGGTCGAGGGGTCGAGCAGCCCGTCGAGGGTGCCCTGGACGTACTCCGGTTGTGCCACGGCGGGCAGGCTAAAAGCCGCGTACGACACTTCCGGCACGGTGGGTCCCGATCGTGACGGGCGACGCACCGTACGCTCCGACTGACTCACCGGGCGCACAGCGCGGCGACGGTGGGAGACTTGTCAGATGTCCCACCCCGAGCCCCGCCCGCACGGTCCCGCCGAACCGGCGGCGACCGACCCGACCGGTGTGCCCGGCGCGGTCCCGCTGGCGGGGGACGACCGGGCCGGGAACGAGCCGGCAGGGCCGGCGACCGACGGAGACGGGCTGGCCGGATCGACCACCGACGGGAACGAGCCGGCAGGGCCGGCGACCCGCGGCGAGCAGGCGCCGGCCGAGCCGGCGGGTCTGCCGGAACCGAGCCTGCCGGAACCGATCCTGCCCGAGCCGGTCCGGCAGCGCGTCGTGACGCTCGCCGCCACGGCGCTGCCGAGCCTCATCACCGACGAGATACCCGTGCCCCTGCGCCGGGTGGCCCGGTTCGCGCCGAACCGACGGGCCCGGCTCGGCGGGCCGGCCATCGCGGCCCAACTGGCGGCCGACCCACTCTTCCGGCAGCGGATCGGGGCTCGGGCGTTGGTCGAGGCCGGGGAACTCGGCGCGGCCGTCGGCGGGGGTACGGTGCCGGCGGCGGCCGACCCGGTCCAGGTGGCGGCGCTCGCGTACCTGGCCCGGCCGGTCGGCTGGCGGGATCTGGTCGACGCCAGCGGGGCGGCCGTCCGGGCCGAGGCGGACAGTGCCCAGGTCGCGGAGCTGGTCCGGGAGGCCGAGCAGCGCGCCGACCGCGCGGAGCATGACCGGGCGCTCGCCCGGGTGGAGGCGGACAAGCTGCGCGACGAGTTGTCCCGGGTACGCGAGGAACTGGGCCAGCTGCGGGAGGAGACCCGGGTCCAGGCGCGGGCGCTGCGCGAGTTGCAGGCCCAGCACCGTCGGGTGAGCGAGTTGCTGGCCACCGAGAAGGGCCGGGCCGGGCGGGCGAGCGCCGACCACGACGCCGAACTGCGCCGGCTGCGCGCCCGGTTGGCCGAGGCTGAGAGCGCCGCCGGCGCGGCCCGGCAGAGCGCCAAGGACGCCCGGTCGGTCGACAACGCCCGGCTGTGGCTGCTGCTGGAGACGATCGGCCAGGCGGCCGTGGGGCTACGGCGCGAGCTGGCGCTCGACCCGGTCGACCGGCTGCCCGCGGACTTCGTGGCGGACGAGTTCGCCGAGCGACCGGGTGACCGGTCCGTGGCCCGCGCCGGGGCAAGGGCGCTGGACACCGATGATCCCGCCCGGCTGGACGAACTGCTGGCCCTGCCCCGGGCGCATCTGGTGGTGGACGGCTACAACGTCACCAAGCGGGGTTTCGGCGAGATGTCCCTGGAGCAGCAGCGCAAACGGCTCATCACCGGTCTCGGCGGGTTGGCCGCGCGAACCGGTGACGAGGTGACCGTCGTCTTCGACGGAGCCGAACGGGTGCCCGGGCTGCCGCCGGCGCCCCGGGGCGTCCGGGTGCTGTTCTCCCGCAAGGGGGAGACCGCCGACGAACTGATCCGCCGGCTGGTCCGGGCCGAGCCGGCCGGCCGGCCGGTCGTGGTGATCTCCTCGGACCGCGAGGTGGCCGACGGGGTACGCCGGCACGGCGCGTACCCGCTGGGCGCTGACTCGCTGCTGCGCCGGCTCGCGCGGTCCTGAACCGGCCACCCCCGGACTCCACGATCGGACGGTCGGCGCCGTCGACGGACGGCACCAGGCCGGCTCGCCGCCGGCCACCGGGTCCCTCGCCGGACATTCAGGGCATCGGGGCCTGACCAGCGCGAGATCGTGGCGATCTTCGACTCTTGGACAAAGTTGTCGGACCCCCCGGTTAGCGTCGATGTCACCGACGGTGGCCGGTTGGTGATCGGGCCGCCGACGCACGTGAGGAGAGGCGGGATCCGATGCTCATCGACTGCGACACCTGCACCGTCCGCGGCGCGGCCTGCGCCGGCTGCCTGGTGAGTGCGCTGGTCGACGCGACAGCGGACGTGGCCGGCCTGACCCCCGCCGAGGAGCGGGCGATCGAGGTCTTCGCCCGGGCCGGCTTCGACGTCGAGGTGCTCAGCGCCCCGGCCACCGCTCCGGCCGGCCCACCGGTGCCGCTGGCGCGTCCCCGCCGCCGGGGCCGGAACGTGGCCTGATTCCGGGCCGTCGCCCGCCGCGCCCGGCCCCGGACGGCGGACCCATAGGATGGGCCGACGCGCACCGGCGGCGGGAGGAGCTGCGCTGATGAGTCCACGGGCGTGGGCGGTGACCACCCTGGTGGCGCTGGCCGTGCTGCTGGTGTTCGTGGCCGTCCTGCTGGTGCCGTGGGCCCGCCCGCCGGCTCCGCGCGCCGACCAGGTGGCGGCGCTGCGCGAACTGCCGGCCGCGCAGGTCGCCCGGGGACGGGCCTTCACCGCCGCACTGCGGCCGGCCGGGTACGGGGCGATGCTCGTCGGCTTGGCCGTGGCCGTCGTGCTCGGGCTCACTCCGTTGGGCGCCGGGCTGGTCCGCCTGGTCGGCCGACCGTTCGGCGGGCACTGGATCGCCGAGGCGGTGCTCGGCGGTCTGGCCGTGGTCTTCGTCGCCGACCTGGTCACCCTGCCCTTCGCGGCCTGGCGGCACACCGTCGTCGTCCGGTACGGGCTGTCCACCCAGGGTTGGGGCGGTTGGGTCGGCGATCTGCTCCGGTCGTACGCCGTGACCGCCGTGCTCGGCGCGGTGGCCCTGTTCGGCTTCTACGCCGTGACCCGGCTGGCCCCGCGCTGGTGGTGGGCGTTCGGCGCGGCCGGCGCGGCGCTGCTGGTGGCGCTGCTCTCGTTCGTGTTCCCGGTGCTTGTCGAGCCGGTGTTCAACAAATTCACCCCGATGGAACCGGGCCCGCTGCGCAGCCAGCTGCTGGACCTGGCCCAGCGGGACGGGGTGCCGGTCCGGGACGTGCTGGTCGCCGACGCCTCCCGGCGGAGCCGCGCGGTGAACGCCTACGTCTCGGGTCTCGGCCCGACCCGCCGGATCGTCGTCTACGACACGCTGCTCCGCGAGGCGCCGCCGGAGGAGGTGGTCAGCGTCGTGGCACACGAACTCGGGCATGCCCGGGACCGCGACGTGTTCACCGGCACCCTGCTGGGTGCGCTCGGCGCGGCGTTCGGGGTGGTGGCCGTCTACCTTCTCGGGCAGTGGACCGGGCTGCTGCGGGCGGCCGGTGTGGACGGTGTCGCGGGCGCGGTCGGGCTGGCGGGACCGGACGGCATCGCCCAGCCGAGGGCCCTGCCACTGCTGCTCGCCGTGCTGGCCGTGACCGGGCTGGTCGCGGCGCCGGCCCAGGCGTTGGTGTCCCGCCGGGTGGAGGCACGGGCCGACGAGCACGCGCTGGCACTGACCGGCGACCCGAGCACGTTCGCGGCGATGCAGCGGCGGCTGTCGGCGGTCAACCTGGGCGATCCCGATCCGCCCCGCTGGGAGTACCTCTACTCGGCCAGTCACTCTTCCACCGTGGAGCGGATCGCGGCGGCCCGGGCGTACGCGAGGCGGGTCGGCCGGTGAACCGCACCCTGCTGATTACCAACGACTTCCCGCCCCGGCCCGGCGGGATCCAGCTGTTCGTCCACCGCCTCGCGTTGAGCCTGCCGGCCGATTCCGTGGTCGTGTACGCCTCGTCCTGGCGCGGTGCCGACAAGTTCGACGCCGACCAGCCGTTCGAGGTGGTACGCGAGCCCACCACGGTGCTGCTGCCCACCCCGGGGGTGGCCCGCCGGGCTGCCGCGCTGGCCCGCGACCGGGGTTGCGACACGGTCATGTTCGGCGCGGCGGCCCCGCTCGGGTTGCTCGCCGCCGGACTGCGTCGACGGGCCGGCATCGACCGGGTGGTGGCGCTGACCCACGGCCACGAGGCCGGCTGGACCACCGTGCCCGGCGCCGGTGTGCTGCTGCGCCGGATCGCTCGCGGCGCCGACGTGGTGACCTACCTCGGCGAGTACCAACGCTCCCGGCTCGACCGGGTGATGGGTGGGCTGACCGAGCTGCGCCGGCTCGCCCCGGGGGTTGACGTCGGGACGTACCACCCGGGGGTCGACGGTTCCGGGGTGCGCGCCCGGTACGGCCTCACCGACCGGCCGGTGGTGGTCTGCGTCTCCCGGCTGGTGCCCCGCAAGGGACAGGACTCGCTGATCCGGGCCTGGCCGCAGGTCCGGCGGCGGGTGCCGGACGCGGCGCTGCTGATCGTGAGCGGGGGTCCCTACCGCGCGAAACTCGAGCGGCTGGCCCGGCAGGCCGGTGTGGAGCGCGACGTGGTGTTCACCGGCTCGGTGCCGTGGGCCGAACTGCCCGAGCACTACGCGGCCGGTGACGTGTACGCGATGCCCTGCCGCACCCGCAACCGGGGGCTGGACGTGGAGGGGTTGGGCATCGTCTACCTGGAGGCGTCGGCGACGGGGCTGCCGGTGGTGGCCGGCGACTCCGGTGGGGCGCCGGACGCGGTGCGGGACGGCGAGACCGGTTTCGTGGTCGGCGGCCGGGACGGCGCCGCGCTGGTCGACCGGCTGGTCACGCTGCTCACCGACCGGGCGCTGGCCAGCCGGATGGGCGCCGCGGGCCGGTCCTGGGTGGACCGGGAGTGGCGCTGGGATCGCCAGGCCGCCCGACTCGCCGAACTGCTCGCCGGCTGACCCACCCCACCCCACCCCACCCCACCCCCACCCCACTCCCACCGTTGATCATGAAGTTAGCTGACCGTTTGGAGATCAAACAGCCAGCTAACTTCATGATCAACGGAGGGGTGGGGATGGGAGGGGGAGCCGGACAGGGTGGCGCTGGCTGACGGATCAGCCAGCGACCAGCCCGGGGGAGGGGATCAGAACTTCGGGGCGTCGGGCGCTTCGAGCAGGCCCAGCCGCAGGGCCGTCATCAGGGCCTGGGCCCGGTTGGCGGCGCCGAGCTTCTCGTAGAGCTTCGAGATGTGGGTCTTGGCGGTCGACTCGCTGACGAACAACTGCTTGGCGATGCCGGCCACGCTCATGCCGTCGGCGAGCAGTCGCAGCACCTGGCCCTCGCGCGGGCTCAGTTGCGGGCCGGAGGGGGCGAGCCGGCGCTTCATGGCCTCGGCCAGATCGGCGGCGGTGAACGCGCTGGGCGACGACGCGGCGTGCCGGGCGGCGGCCACCACCTCGTCGGCGGGGGCGGTCTTCGGCACGAACGCGCTGGCCCCCGCCTCCAGGGCACCGAACAGCTGATCGTCACCCGCGTACATGGTCAGCACCACGATGCCCATGGTGGCACTGGACTTGCGCAGTGCCCGGGTGGCCTCCAGCCCGCTGCCGTCGGGCAGTCGGAGATCCATGATCACGACATCTGGCTGCAACGCCCCGGCCTGCCGTACGCCCTCGGCGGCGGTCGCGGCCTCACCGACCACCTCGAATTGCCGGTCCCGCTCGAATGCGTGGCGCAGTCCCTTGCGGATCAGATCGTGATCATCGACGAGCAGAACCTTGGTGCGGGTCGTCGGCATGGGGCTGGTCGTCATGTTCCGGGTTACTCCCCTTCTGGTGCGGTACTACCGCGCACGTTATCTCGCCGAGGGGAGGTTCCGAGCACCACCGCCACGGTCGTACCGCTGGGGCGACGCGGACTGATCTCCAGCCGGCCCCGGATACGTTCCGCCCTCTCTGCCATGATCGCAAGACCGTACCTTCCGTCGGGCCGCTGGTCAGCGATGCCCTGACCATCATCCGACACTTCAATTCGGGCGTACGGGGGATCAATCTCGCAGGTGACCCAGAGATTCGCGGCACTTGCGTGTTTTCGGGCGTTGGTGACGGCTTCCTGGGCGATGCGCAGCAGTTCCGCCTCGGTGGCCGCCGGCAGCCGGGCCGTGGACTCGTCCAGTGACAGGTGTACCCGCAGCCCGGCCGAGGCGCCGACGGTCCGGGCGTACTCGGCGATCGCCGCGGCCAGCCCGCCGTGCCGGTCCACCTCGCTGCGCAACTCGAACAGGCTCAACCGCAGCTCGGTGATCACCCGGGTGACCTCGGCGCGCAGCATCCGCAGCGCCTCCTCGGTCTCCTTGGCGTCCTCGTGGACCGTGGCGAGGGCGTTGTCGATGCCGTACCCGACCATCACCAGCTCCTGCGCCACCCCGTCGTGGATCTCCCGGGCCAGGCGTTGCCGCTCCTCGTTGGTGGCCAGCGACCGGACGTCGTCGAAGAGCAACGCCGCCTCCAACCGCAGCGCGGCCGGATCGGTGAGCGCCCGCACCCGGGCCACCACGGGCGGCGGGTACGCGTTGGCCACGTCGGCCTCCAGCGTCACCAGCCCGACCGTGCGCACCCCGGCCACCAGCGGCACCACCAGCGCCGACACGTCGCCACCCGGGTGTGACCGGGCCTGCGAGCGGGGCGCGGTCTGCGGCTGCTGGCTCGCCCAGGCGTCGGCGATGGCCGAGTCCGCGTCCAGCGTCGTCTCCCAGTCGACCCGGTCGGCGCCGCGCTGGGCCAACACCACGAGCCGGCCACCGCCGCTGGCCGACAGCACGGCGGCCCGGTCGGCCCGGGTGACCGTGAGCAACTCCTCGACCAGGTGCTCCGAGATCCCGCCCGGATCCAGGGTGGCGCCCGGCAGTTGGCGGGCCACGCTGCGCAGCTGGGTCAGCAGCCGGGTGGCCTCGGCGTACGGCTGCGGGGTGGCCTCGGTGCGGGCCCGGATCACCCGTTGGAAGGTGGCGGCGGCGTAGAGCCCGAGCGCGGCCAGGATCAGCCACTGGGCGCAGACCGCCAGATACCACGGCTGGGTGAGCTGCCGGTGCCCGCCGGAGGTGGTGAGCGCGCCGCTGACCACCAGCACCGTGGCGGTGACCAGGAGCAGGCCCGCTCCCTCGGCGGTACGGCGGCTCAGCGCGACCACCGTCAGCGGCACGGCCAGGTAGGGCAGGATCGCCGAGGCGCCCCAGCCGCCGCCGGTGTCGGCGACCGCCGCCACCTGGCTGGCCGCCAGCCCGACCACCACGGCCTCGGCGAACCGGCCGATCGGTCCGACCAGCCGGTGCCGCGGCGCCAGCACCGCCGGCAGGCCGGCGGCGGCGAGCAGCACCACCCACCACAGTTGGACCGGTTGCCGGGTCGCCACCAGGGCGAGCACCGCGACCAGCGCGAGCATGACGACCCGGGCCGTCGCCGCGAGAGGTCTCGGGCGAAGGCTGACGGCTGTGGACGCGGACACCTGAGGGATCGTAGTCAGCTGGAGTAGATGGCCGCGATCTCGGCGGCGTATGTCTTGAGTACGACGTTGCGCTTGACCTTCATCGACGGGGTCAGCTCCCCACTCTGTTCGGTGAAGTCGGCGGGCAGGACGCGGAACTGCTTGATCGCCTCGGCCCGGGAGACCGCCTGGTTGGCCTCGTCGACACAGCTCTGGATTTCCGCCCGCAGCTGCGGGTCGTCGCGCAGGTCCGCCACCGGGGTGTCCGCGGGGTGGCCGTGCCCGGCCAGCCAGCCCGGCCAGGCATCGGGATCGATGGTGACCAGTGCGGCGATGAACGGCTGCCGGTCGCCCACGACCAGGCACTGGCTGACCAGCGGATGCGCCCGGATCCGGTCCTCCAGCACGGCGGGCGCGACGTTCTTGCCGGCCGCCGTGACGATCAGCTCCTTCTTCCGGCCGGTGATCGTCAGGTAGCCGTCGTCGTCGAGCCTGCCCAGGTCGCCCGTGTGGAACCAGCCGTCCTGGAGTGCCTCGGCGCTGGCGTCGGGGTTGTTCCAGTAGCCCTGGAAGACGATGTCGCCCTTGATCAGGACCTCGCCGTCGTCCGCGACCCGGATGGTCACCCCGGGCAGCGGGCGGCCCACCGTGCCGATCCGGGTGGCGGACGGCAGGTTTGCGGCGGCCGCCGGTGCGGTCTCGGTCAGGCCGTACCCCTCCTGGATCGTCACGCCCACCCCGCGGAAGAAGTGGCCGAGTCGGGCCCCCAGCGGGGCGCCACCGGAGATCGCGGCGTCACACCGGCCGCCCAGCCCGGCCCGCAGCTTGCGGTAGACCAGCCGGTCGAACATCCGGTGCCGCAGCCGCAGGCCCAGGCCGGGTCCGGACGGGGTGTCCAGCGCCTGGCTGTACGCCACCGCCACCCGATCGGCCTGGCTGAAGATCTTCCCCTTGCCCTCGGCCTGGGCGCGCTGCGCGGCGGCGTTGTAGACCTTCTCGAAGACCCGGGGCACCGACAGTACGAAGGTGGGGCGGAACCGCTTCAGGTCGTCGACCAGGTTCCTGGTGTCGGGGGCGTGTACCAGGGTGGCCCGGGCGGCCACCGCGCCGAGCTGGATCAGCCGGGCGAAGGCGTGCGCCAGGGGCAGGAACAACAGTGTCGAGGCACCCTCGTGGAACAGGTTGGGCAGCACCGGGATCGCGTTGGCGACGTCGGCGTACATGTTGCGGTGGGTCAGCGTGCAGCCCTTGGGTCGGCCGGTGGTCCCGCTGGTGTAGATGATCGTGGCGATGTCGTCGGCCCGGACGGCCCGGCGTCGGGACTCGATCTCGGCCTCGTCGACCCCGACACCCCCGGCGACCAGGCCGGCCAGGTCACCGGTCTCGATCTGCCAGACGTGCTCCAGACCGGGCAGCCGGTCCCGGACGCCGGCCAGCACCAGCGCGTGCGCGTTGGTCTCGACCACGCAGGCCACCGCGCCGGAGTCGGCCAGGATCCACGCGACCTGCTCGGCGCTGGAGGTCTCGTAGATCGGCACGGTCACCGCACCCGCCGCCCAGATCGCGTGGTCGAGCAGGGCCCACTCGTACCGGGTCCGGCTCATCAGCCCGACCCGGGCGCCGGGCTCGATTCCGGCGGCGACCAGACCGCGGGCCGCCGCGACCACCTCGTCGCGGAACTGCCGGGAGGTGACGTCGGTCCAGCCCGACCCGTCCCCGTCCGGCCGGACGAACTGCACGAAATCGGGGGTCGCCGTGGCGTTCGTCCAGACCGGGTCGGTCAGGTTGGCCGCGTCGCCGACGGTGACGATCGGGGGGACCGAGAACTCGCGCACCTGAACTCCCTCGTACATTCGCGCCCGCGGCGTCGTCGCGGCGACGGGTCGGCCATCCGAACCTACCCGCCGGTGGCCGGTGCGAGCCGCCCGGCCACCCGGGGCGGCACAGAGGGTAGCCTCCCCACATGGCGGACTCCTCCACCCAGTCGATCGTGATCTCGGCGCCGTGTCCACGGGTGGCAGAGGTGATCTGTGACTTCGCGCGGTACCCGGAGTGGACCGAGGCGGTCCACCGGGTGGAGGTCCAGGAGGAGTACGAGGACGGGTACGCCAGTCGGGTGCGCTTCGTCCTCGACGCCGGTGTGCTGACCGACGACTACACGCTGGTCTACTCGTACGCCGAGGACCTGACCCGGATCGAGTGGGAGCTGGCCGAGCCGAGCCGCATGCAGCGCCGGCAGGTCGGCTCGTACGACCTCACCGAGAACGGCGACGGCACCTGCACGGTGACGTACACGCTGGAGGTGGAACTCTCGGTGGCGACACTGGGCATGTTCCGGCGCAAGGCCGAAAAAATGATCATGGATGCCGCGCTCAAGCAGCTCAAGCGACGGGTGGAAGCGGGCGAGGGCGCGTGAGTGCGGCGCGGGCGGCGGGACCACCGCGGTGAGGGGGCCGGAGATGGCGCAGATCGATCCGGGTAGCGCCCGCGAGGAGGCGGAACGGTTGGTGGCCACCGCGCTGGCGGCGGCCCGGCTGGCCGCCTCGGGACAGCGCGCGGCCGGTACCGCCGGCCGGTTGCTGGACGCGCTCGGCCAGTTCGCCGGGTCGCCTGGTGGCCGGTTCGCCACCGGCAGCGCCGAGTGCTGCGTCTGCCCGGTCTGCCGCGCCATCGCCGCCGTGCGGGACCCGAGCCCGGAGTTCGCCGAACGACTCAGCACCGGCGCCGGTGACCTGGCGGCCGGGGTCGCCAGCCTGCTGCGGTCTCTCGCCACCGCCGGTGGGTCCCAGCCCGCCGAGGAGGCCGGTGGGTTCTCCGAAGCGGAGCCGACCGGTTCCGCCGACGCCGAGCGGACCGGTTTCGCCGACGCCGAGCCGACCGGTTTCACCGACGCCGAGCCGACCGGTTTCACCGACGCCGAGCCGACCGGTTCCGCCGGCGCCGAGCGGACCGGTGGGTCCCCGGAGGCCGAGCCGACCGGCGGGTTCGCGGAGGCTGGTTCCAGGGTTTCTCCCGGGGCCGGACGGGCCGGTGGGGACGATCATGATTTCGATCCGGGTGATGATCCGGACCGGGTGTGGCGCGCGGCAACTCGTACCAGGCATGATGCACAGCCGGCGGCAACACCGGATGGCTGGGCCGCCGCCACGGTCACGGACCCGGCCGGACCTGCCACGACGGCGGGTACCGGCGGTGGAGTGCCGGGTCGGACGGTGCCGGCGAGTCGGACACCCGAGGACGCGGGTCCACCGGACGACGGGGCCCGGCGAGCGGGGTGAGTGGCGACCGCCACCGGCGGCGGGCCGGCAGCGGGGTCGGATGCGGCATGGCAGAGGGGAGCGGCAGCGGTGACGCTGACCATCGGAGTCGACGTCGGTGGCACGAAGGTGGCCGGAGGTGTCGTCGACGAGTCCGGTGAGGTCCTGGTCGAGACCCGTCGGGACACCCCTGCCGACGACGTCGGCAAGACTCGGGACGTCATCGTCGAGGTGGTCACCGAGCTGGCCATCGGCCGCCAGATCGAGGCGGTCGGGATCGGTGCGGCCGGCTGGATCGACGCCGGCCGGTCGACGGTGCTCTTCGCGCCCAACATCGCCTGGCGGGACGAGCCGATCCGCGACTACGTCAGCTCCGCCGTCGACCTGCCGGTGATCGTCGAGAACGACGCGAACGTGGCGGCCTGGGCGGAGTTCCGGCACGGCGCGGCCCGGTCGGCCGACGACTCCATGGTCATGTTCACCATCGGCACCGGGGTGGGTGGCGGCATCGTGCTCGGTGGTGAGCTGCTGCGCGGGGCGCACGGCATCGCCGCCGAACTGGGTCACACGCTGGCCGTGCCGGACGGGCACCTGTGCGGCTGCGGCCGGTTGGGCTGCATCGAGCAGTACGCCAGCGGGAGCGCCCTGGTCCGGTTCGCCCGAGCCGGCGCGCGGCAGGAGCCGGAGCGCGCGACCGCGCTGCTGGAGATCGCCGGTGGGGATCCGGAGGCGATCACGGGCCGGATGGTCACCTCGGCGGCCCAGTCCGGGGACCCGGTCTCCGCCGAGGCGTTCGCCCAGCTCGGCCGCTGGCTCGGCATGACGATGGCCGACCTCGTGCAGATCCTCGACCCCCAGGTCGTGGTGATCGGTGGTGGCGTGATCGACGCCGGTGAGCTGCTGCTCGGGCCCACCGACCGGTCCTACCGGGAGTCCCTGGCCCAGCGCGGCCGGATCGAGGTGGCCGAGATCCGGCCGGCGGAGCTGGGCAACCAGGCCGGCGTGGTGGGCGCCGCCGACCTGGCCCGGCGCCGATGAGCGACCCGGTGACGGCCGACGGCCCGGTGACGGCGAACGGCCCGGCGAAGGCCGACGGCCTGGCGACGGCGAATGGCCCGGACAGCCTGGCGACGGTGGACGGTCCGGCGCTGGTCGGGCCCCGGTTGCGGGTGCTGTCGTACAACATCCACGGCCGGCGGGACGACCTGGCCGCGCTCGCGGCGGCGGTCCGGGACACTGCCCCGGACGTGTTGATCGTGCAGGAGGCGCCGCGTCGGTTCCGGTGGCGGCACAAGTGCGCCGCGCTGGCCGAGTCGTTCGGCATGGTGGTCGCCGTCGGTGGCCTGCCGTCGCTGGGCAACCTGGTGCTGACCACGCTGCGGGTCCGGGTGCTGCGGACCTGGACCCAGCGGTATCCGCTCACCCCCGGGCGACACCTGCGCGGTGCCGCGTACGCCGAATGTTCGGTGGGTCCGGGTCCGGACGGCACCGGGACCGCGCGGTTCGTGGTGGCCGGCTCGCACCTGTCCACCGATCCCGCCGAGCGGCCCGGTCAGGCGGAACTGCTGCGGTCCGAACTGGCCGGTGTGGACCTGCCGCTGATCGTCGGCGCCGACCTCAACGAGGATCCGGGCGGCCCGGCCTGGCGGACGGTGGGGAAGGACCTGACGGACTCGGCGGTCGCCGCCGACCGGGCCGACCTGCTCACCTTCCCCTGCGCCGGCCCCCGGCAGCGGTTGGACGCGATCTTCGTGGATCCGCGGATCCGGATCGTGGACTACGACGTGGTGGACACCGAACGGACCCGTCAAGCCAGCGACCACCTACCGGTGCTGGCCGACCTGATCCTGCCGCCCGCCTGAAAGGAAGGGCACCCTGTTATCGCTTTTCGTATAGCAGGGGGCCCTTCTTAACGGAGCCACGTTTCGCGGTCACCGTCCGGCTCAGTGCGCCGACTGGACAACGGGGGCGGCGAGGGATGAGGATTCTGCGGCATGTCGGCACTCGTGCCGGAGCGAAGGAGATTCCCGGTGTCCACCTCCACCGAGCACCCCGGTCCTGAACCCGGCCCCGCCGTCCCCGGCTCCGCCCCGGAGACAGCCGGCTGGAGCCCCGAACCGGCCGCCACCGAGTGGCGGGACGGCCGCCAGGTGTACGACCGCGGCGACACCGTCTGCGTGATCGGCGCCGGCGCCAGCGGACTCGCGGCCGTCAAGAACCTCACCGAGTACGGCTTCGGGGTCGACTGCTACGAACGGGAGACCGGCGTCGGCGGCATCTGGAACTGGCGGCACGACCGCAGCCCGGTGTACGCGAGCACCCATCTCATCTCCTCGAAGCCGTTCACCCAGTTCCCGGACTTCCCGATGCCGGACGACTGGCCGGACTACCCGCATCACACCCGGCTGCTGTCCTATCTCGAGCGGTACGCCGACCACTTCGACCTGCGCCGGCACATCTGGTTCGGCACCGAGGTGGTCCGGGTGGAACCGGCCGGGAACGACAGGTGGTACGTCACGACCCGCAGCACGGGCGGCTACGGCAGCGAGCGGACCAGCCGGTACGCCGCCGTGGTGGTGGCCAACGGGCACAACTGGTCGCCCAAGATGCCCGAGTACGAGGGCCTGGCCGACTTCCGCGGGCAGGTGGTCCACGCCTCGGCGTACCAGGATCCGACCCAGTTGCGCGGCAAGCGGGTGCTGGTGGTGGGTGCCGGTAACACCGGCTGCGACATCGCGGTGGAGGCGGCCCAGCAGGCCGCGCGATGCTGGCATTCCACCCGCCGGGGCTACTGGTACGCGCCGAAGTACGTCCTGGGTCGTCCGGCCGACCAGGTCAACGACACCACGCACTGGTTCCGGCTGCCACTGTGGCTGCGGCAGTGGCTGTTCCACCAGACCCTGCGGCTGACCGTGGGCGACCTGACCCGGTTCGGCCTGCCGAAGCCCGACCACAAGGTGTACGAGACGCACCCGATCGCGAACAGCCAACTCGTCTACTACGTCGGCCACGGCGGGATCGATCCGGTGCCCGAGGTGGCCCGGTTCACCCGCCAGCGGGTGGTGCTCAGCGACGGCCGGGAGATCGAACCCGATCTGGTCATCATGGCGACCGGTTACCTGCCGCGCTTCGAGTTCCTCGACCCGGCGGTGCTCGGTGACGACGGCTCGGGCCGGCCGACCCTCTACCTGAACGCCTTCCCCCGGCAGCATCCGACGCTGGCGGTGGTCGGCCTGGTGCAGCCCGATTCGGGGATTCTCCCGCTGTCACACTGGCAGAGCGTGGTGGTCGCCCGCTACCTGCGGCTGCGGGAGCGGGCTCCCGAGCGGGCGGCCGAGTTCGCCGGCCGGGTGGAGTCGGACGCCGCGCGCCGGTGGCACGAGGCCAACGTGAAGGACAGCAGTCGGCACTGGTTCGAGGTGGGGCACGTGGCGTACCTGCGTGCGCTGCAGAGCGCCCTCGACGACCTGGAGGTCCCCGCGTGAGCGCGAGGTGCGCGCGTTCCGGGGTCAGCCGCGTGGGACGCGCTGACGCCGGAATGCGGGTAGAGCCGGGTTTGCGAGCCCCGCAGTCGCGAACGAAGGGTGGATCCGCGTGAGCGCGAGGCAGCGGGAACGGCTGGACATCATGCGGTTCCGGGACTGGGCCCGTCCGGTGCCACCGGTCCGGCGCGAGATCCTCAGCGCGTTGCCGGCGACGGACGAGGGCCGCCCGCCGCTGCTGTTCGTGCCGGGCTACGGGCACGGCGCCTGGATCTTCGCGGAACACTGGCTGGCCCACGCCGCCAGCCGGGGCTTCCCGGCGTACGCGGTGAGCCTGCGCGGTCACGGCGACAGCGGTTCGGCGCCGGGGGCGGACCTGCGGGCGTACGCGCACGACGTGGCGCAGGCCGCGGCCGGCCTGCCCCGGCGGTCGGTACTGGTCGGGCATGGTGCGGGTGCCCTGGTGGTCGAGCACGCGCTGGCCCGCTATCCGGCGCGGGCGGCCGTGCTGGCCGCGCCGGTGCTGGGTGGCTGGGGGACCTTCGGTACGGCGTTGCGCCGCAACCCGGCCGGCACCCTGCCCGCGGTGTTCGGCGGTGCGCTGCGGTTCAACCGGCGGCAGCGGTTCAGCCGGGAGCTGCCAGCCGAGGTGGCCGACGCCTACCTGGGCCGGATCGGCCGGGCCGGCCGGCGGGCCCAGTGGCAGTTGGTCGACCGGCCACGTCTGGAGCCGGCCGTGGGTGATCCGCCGGTCCTGGTGGTGGGCAGTCCGGACGACCGGATCGTGCCGTCCGCCGCGCTCACCGAGGCGGCCCGACGGCACGGCACCGCACCGTTGCTCTTTCCCGGGATGGGGCACGACCTGATGCTGGACGCCGGCTGGTACGAGCCGATCGAGGCGATCCTGGACTGGCTGGTCAAGGAGACGGACTGAGCCGTAGGTTGGGCCACTCCGCCGGCTCGCGTCCACTCTGGCCGGTCTGGGTTGTCAGGCTGAGGGCTGGGTGAGCAGGTCGCGCACGGTGCGTGGTTCCCGGTCGAGAAGTTTGCCGAGCAGACGGTCGACTCCGGCGAAGTCGCCCTGCCGTGCGGCCTGGTAGAAGCCGAGGAGGAAGCGCGCCATGAACTCCTGCGTTCCCTGAGCGATCTGGGCCGCGAGCCACTCCTGTTCGCCCAGGATCTCAAGCTTGACCGTGCGGCCGGCGACCTCGGACGCGATCATGGCGATGTCTTCGAAGGTCGGTGCGGTACCCGCGGTGAGCGTCGTCGGTCCGTCGTACGCCCCGTTCGAGGCGAGGATGATGGCGGCGGCCTCGGCGGCGTCTTCGCGGGCGGTCCACGACACCGGTCCGTCGCCGGGCACGGTGATGACGCCGGTCTCGCGCCACGGGCCCATCATCCAGTTGAGGCTGTGCAGGTAGAAGCCGTTGCGCAGCGAGGTCCAGGCGACGCCTGACCCGGCGAGCAGCTGCTCGGTCGCGGCATGGTCACGCCCCGGCCTGAAGGGGGTGCCGGGGGTGGCGTTCTGGTGGCTGGTGTAGAGGATGCGTCCGACCCCCGCGGCGACGGCCGCTTGGATCGCGGTCCGGTGCAGGCTCACGGCGTCGGCGCCCGGGTCATTCGAGGACACCAGCAACAGCTGGTCGGCACCGTCGAAGGCACCCGGCAGTGAGGCTGGGTCGGCGTAGTCGCCGTGGCGCACCGCCACGCCGCGGTCGGCGAACCGCTGGGCCTTCGTGACGTCGCGTACGACGACGGCGACGTCCTCGGCGGAGACGCGGTCGAGGAGGTGATCGACGGTGGCGCCGTTGAGCGCGCCGGTGGCTCCGGTGATGACGATCATGGAGGACTCCAGGTGTTAGCGATGATTGCAGTTCGACGCTAACACTGTAATTGCGGTGATAGCAACAAGGAGATAACGTTGGAATCATGAAGGCACCCGTCCCGCAGCCGGCCCGCGACGCCGTACGGACCCGGCTGGTCGAAGTCGCCGCACGCCTGCTCGCCAGCGAGGGGCCTGACGCGGTGACCACGCGCTCGGTCGCGCTCGCCGCCGGCGTTCAGGCGCCGGCGATCTACCGTCTCTTCGGCGACAAGGACGGGTTGCTCGACGCCGTGGCGGAACACGGCTTCGCGAGCTACGTGGCGCGGAAGCCCCCCGTCGACACCGACGACGATCCGGTCGAAGGTCTGCACGCCGGGTGGAACCTGCACGTCGGCTTCGGCCTCGCGAACCCCGCCCTGTTCCGGCTCATGCATTCGGCGAAGCGGACGCCGGACGGGCAGGCCACCATCGAGTCCGGCATCGAAGTACTGCGACAGCGAGTGCGGCGGGTCGCCCAGACCGGCCGTCTGCGCGTGCCCGAACATCGCGCCGTCGCGCTCATCCACGCGGCCGGCACGGGCGTCGTGTTCACCCTCATCGACCAGCCCGACGACGAGCGGGACGAAACCCTCGCGGAGCTGGCGTGGGAAGCCGTCTGCACAACCATCCTGATCGACACGCGCGCGGCTGAGCCTTTCGGCCCGGCGGTGGCGGCGGTCGCCCTCCGGGCCGCCCTACCCGACCTCACGGCGCTCACCGCCCACGAGGGCGCACTGCTCGGAGACTGGTTGGACCGCATCGCGGATTCCGATCCACAGGTGCCGCGTCCAGCTGGACTGTGACAGTCGGTGTTCAAGGCGCCGCGTGCGCAGCCTTGATGGTTCCGGTCCGGGTCAGTCGGCGGTGAGGCGGTCGGCCAGCGCACCGGTCTCGTCCAGGGCGGTGAGGTACGACCGGGCCCAGGCGCGGATGTCATGCGAGCGCAGATGGTCACGCATCAACCGCATCCGGTTCCGTAGCTCGTCGGGCGGCGCCTGGAGGGCGTCCAACAGGGTCCGCTTGAGCCCGTCGAGGTCGTGCGGGTTGACCAGGAACGCGCTGGTGAACTCGACGGCTGTGCCGGCGAACTCGCTGAGCAGCAGCGCGCCGCCGCCGTCCACCCGGGCGGCCACGTACTCCTTGGCGACCAGGTTCATGCCGTCCCGCAGCGGGGTGACGGCCAGCACGTCGGCCACCCGGTAGAGGGCGGCCAGGCCGGCCCGGTCGAACCCCTGGGTCAGGTAGTGGATCGCGGGCTCGCCCACCCGGCCGAACTCGCCGTTGATCCGGCCGACCTGGTGCTCCACCCGGTCGCGCAGCACCTTGTACTGCGCCACCCGTTCCCGGCTGGGCACCGCCACCTGCACCAGCGCGGTGTCGTGGACCTTGACGCGACCGTCCGCCAGAAGTTCGCTGTACGCCTTGAGTCGCTGCTCGATGCCCTTGGTGTAGTCCATCCGGTCCACGCTGAGCACCACCCGCCGTGGGTCACCGAGGTCACCCCGCCACCGTCTGGCCCGGGCCAGCACTTCGGGCTGGTCGGCCAGGGTGGCCATCTCGGCCATGTCGATCGAGACGGGGAAGGCGCCGATCCGCACCGGGCGACCGGCCACGGTGATCTGCTCGTCGCTGGCGGGCAGGCCGAGCAGCCGGGTGGCGAGCTGGGCGAAGTTGTGCGCGGCCTGGACGCGCTGGAAGCCGACGAGGTCGGCACCGAGCATGCCGGCCAGCAGCTCGGCACGCCGGGGCAGTTGCATGAACAGCTCGGGCGGTGGGAACGGCACGTGCAGGAAGAAGCCGATCCGTACGTCGGGCCGGCGCTCCCGCAGCATGCTCGGCAACAGTTGCAGGTGGTAGTCCTGCACCCAGACCACCGCGTCGGGCTCCGCGGTGGCCGCCACCACGTCCGCGAACCGCTGGTTGACCCGCCGGTACGCGTCCCACCAGCGCCGGTGATAGACCGGCTGTTCCACCGAGTCGTGGTAGAGCGGCCACAGGGTCGCGTTCGCGAACCCTTCGTAGTGGTCGCGGACGTCCTCTTCGGACAGTGGAACGGTGACCAGGCGTACGCCGTCGACGTCGGGCAACGTCGGCGCCGCGCCGATCCCGCCGGCCCAGCCGACCCAGGTCGCCGGTTCCCGCCGCAGCAGCGGATGAAGGGCGCTCACCAGTCCGCCGGGACTGCGCCGCCATTCGCAGGCGCCATCCGGCAGGCTGTCGTCGACGGGCAGACGGTTGGCTACTACCACGAGCGATCGGGGGCGCATCGGTACCTCGCGAGGGGTGGGCTCGACCGTCGTCTGAACCGACGGTCGGCAGAAGGATCGACCTTTCGCAGTATTCCTACTGACCCAAAGTTGCGCGAATGTTACAGCCTGTCGATCATTGCCCCGAATCGCGAACGTGGTCGGGTTATGGACGGTCAGACGACCGCCCCGTCGTCCGGGTCCGGATCCTCGTCGTCGCCCGGCCGCAGCCGCCAGACCAGCGTCACGAAGCCGGCCAGGATGCCGGTGAATCCGATCAGCTGCGCGATGTCCCCGTCGATCGGCAGCAGGGTCGGGACGAGGAACAGCGTGAAGCCGCAGAGCACGGCCAGCACACCGGCGACGGTGTATTTGGAGGGCCGCGGCAGCGGCGGGGGCGGCGGGGGAGTGAAGTGCTCCTCCGGCTCGTCGGGCAGGTCCGCGCCGAAGGTGTCCAGCCCGTCGAGCAGTGACCGGTCGTCGCGGTCGCTCACCGAGATGCCGGAGATGTCCGTGGCCGAGGTCAGCCGCCGGGCGCCGGGGGTCGTCGGTCCAGGCGGATCGGTCGGAGCACCGACCGGGCCGGCGGGCGGCGCGGTGGGATCGACGACGATGTCCTCGGCGGCGGGCCAGGGTCGGGACCCGGCCGCCACGTCCAGGTGGTACCCGGCGACGATCTTCGCCCACTCGGCCTCGACGTCGGCATCCCGCGCGGGTTCAGCCGTCGCCGTGTCGCCGGTGGCGTCGTTGGCGAGCTGCGTCAGGTAGTCGCGGGCGGTGGCCAGGTGGGCCCGGTCGACGTAGAGCCGATCCACCGGCCGGGCCGGCACGGTGGTGGTCCGGGTGACCGGGTTGAGGTCGGCCGAGGGCTGCAGGTACGCGGCGATCCCGCCGGCGGCCAGCACGTCGAGCAGGTGCTCGCCGACCCGCGGATCGACGTCACCGGCGACCGCGTACTCGCTCGCGTCGATCCCGTTGTCCCGCCGGCCCCGCCGGGCCCCACCTCCTGACACCCGACATCCCTCCCTGCCCGGCGTGCGCGTCCGGTCTCCCGTTCGCCCGCGACCTCCGTACGCCGTGCCTTGAATCCTGACACGGCGGCCACCCGTTCCGGGAGTACGTTGTGGCGCGGCACATCCGGTACGGGTACCCGACCCGGTCCGCGCCGGCCGCCGTCACCGGCCGGCCCGGGGCCCACAGACCGGCCCGGATGGCACGGAGCGCCTCTGACCAGGCAGTTCTCGCCGAGGTCGACGCTCGGTCCGGTAACCGGTCCGCGCCGCTCCGATGATCAAGCGCAAAGTCACCTTCGCGGCAAATCCGAATTCGTCCCCGGCGGAGGGGTCGGGGCCGGGACTCATCGGCGTCAATCGAGGTGGGCCAGGCGCAGCAGGCCGGGCGCCCGGTTACGGGTCGCGAACGCCCGCACCGCCGCCGCCTCCTCGGTCTGGCTGGTTTCGTCGCCCGCCCCGACCAGGAGCGCGGTGGCCAACGCCTGGTCGGTGCGCGCGGGCAGGTCCGCGTACACCCGCACGGCGGCGGCGTGCGACCGGAGCGCGCCGGCCCGGTCCCCGGCGGCGCCGGCCAGGGCCCCCTCGGCGGCGTGCCGGGCGGCCCTGGCCCACGGGGTCTCCCGAGGGGCCCGGTGCAGCATCCGCTGGACCAGCTCGGCCGCCTCGCCGCCGACCACCGCGGCCACGTGCCCGGCCGCAGCCGTCCATTCCATGAACGGGATGATCGGGGTCAGCCGGTAGTCGTCGTCCAGCTCGGTCAGCAACGCCGTCGCCTCGGCCAGCCGCCCCTGTACGGCCCGGCAGAGCGCGGCCTGGGCGAGGGTCGACCGGAGCACCCGGCGGAAGCCGCTGCGGCGCGCGGCGGCCAGCGCCTGGTCCACCTCGTCCGTGCCGTCGGCGGCCGGCGACTCGTCGCGCAGCGCCCGCATCCAGCCGGCGATGCCCACGAGGTGCAGGTCCCACTCGGCGGTGGGCCGACGGGTGAACTCGGCCGCGGCCCGCACCGACGTGGTCCAGTCACCGGCGTAGTAGGCGTCGGCGAACTGCTGGGCGAAGTCGATCGCCAGGCTGTGTCCGCCGCCCACGTCGATGGAAGCCTGCTCCTTGACCAGTTCGGCCGAGCCGGCGAGGTCGCCCTCCTCCTGCAACGCCCAGGCCAGGTTCTGCAACGCCCGCCGCCGGCTGGACAGGCCGAGCTTCCGGCAGTGCTCGGTGATCGCGACCAGCTCGTCGAACGCCTCCGGTACCCCGGCCATGTACCGGGCGGCGGCCAGGGTGACCCGGGCGTCGGCCGCCACCTCGAACAGTTCGAGCCCGCTGGCCAGTTCGGCGGCCGACTGGGCCGCCTGGCAGGCTGGCTCGGTCTCCGCGTTGATCATCCGTACCCGGGCCAGTTCGAGCAGCGCTCCCGCCTTCTCCTCCGAGGCCGGCAGGTGCTCGTACAGCGCGATCGACCGGTCGAGACAGACGAGCGTCTCCGCGCGGTCGGCCCGGCGCCACGCGGCGGTGCCGAGCAGCGTCCAGGCCCGTGCGGCGCCCGCCCGGTCGCCGGTGGCGGCCAGCCGGTCGGCCAGCTCGCGCAGCCGCTTGCTGCCACCGTCGCTGAGGAAGGCGTCGCTGTCCCGGTAGAGGGCGATCTCGGCGGCGAACAGGTCGAGGCCGAGATCGGGCGGCAGCTCCAGCCCCAGCGCCCGGGTGATCAACTTCTCGGCCGCCTCCAGCGCGTGCAGCGCGTACGCCCGGCGGGCCGCCCGCCACAGCGCCGCCCGGGCCGGTCCGGCGTACGGGGCGGGGTCGATACCAACGGTGCGGGCGATCTCGTGCGCGGCCCAGCGGTGGTTGGCCAGCACCTCGGCCAGGTCGTTCTGCTGGCCGTCCGAGACCCGCTCCAGCCAGTCCGCCGTGCGCTGGTGCCGGGCCACCCGCTCGGCCCGGGGCAGGCGCTGATAGCAGATGTCCCGCACCAGCACGTGCCGGAACCGGTACTCCGGTTGGTCGGCCATGGCCGAGGAGGTCTGCTCGTAGACCAGGTCCCGCTGCTGGAGCCGGTCGAGGCAACGCTCCACCCACTCGGTGGTCCGGCCCACCGCGGCGGCGACCGCCCCCGGCCAGAACTGCGCGCCCACCACGGCGGCGGCCTGCAACACCGCACGGTCGGCCGCCTCCAGCAGGTCGAGCCGGTTGGCGATGACGGCCTGCACGGTACGGGGCATCCGGGGCGTACCCGGCTTGCTGAGCACGATGCCGGCCTGCCGCAGCAGACCCCCGTCGACCAGCATCCGGGTGTACTCCTGGGCGTACAGCGGATTGCCGTCGGCGAACTCGATCAGCGGTTCCAGCACGTCGGCCGGCAGGGCCGCCTGCCCGAGCAGCAGCGAGTAGAGCGTGGCGATGTCCGAGTCGTGCATCGGCGGCACCGAGATCGAGATCGCCCCGCTGATCGTGCTCGTCCAGGCCGGTTGCTGCTCGCGCAGCTCGGGACGGGCGGTGGCGATGATCAGCAGCGGCAGGCCACGGGCCGCCGCGCCGAGCTGCTCGACGAAGTGCAGCATCGGCTGGTCGGCCCAGTGCATGTCCTCGAAGACCAGCACGGTCGGCCCGGTTGAGGTCAGGCCGAGCAGGAACCGTCGCCACGCCGACTCGGTCTCCCCCGGGGACAGGCGCTCGCCGCGCACGCCGACCAGCGGCGCGAGGGCGTCGGGGAGAAAGTCCCCGCGCCCGTCGGGCAGCCGGGCCAGCCGGGCGCGCAGCCGGGCGGCGCGGGTCGCCTCGTCGTCGCTGTCCAGGATGCCCGCCCACGCCTTGACGATGTCCGCCAACGCGGCGTACGCGACGTTCTCCCCGAACGGCGGGCAGTGGCCGACCCACCAACCCACGGTCGGGCCGGGCAGGCTGGCGGCGTGCCGGGCCAGCTCCCGCAGCAACCGGCTCTTGCCCACCCCGGCCGGTCCGAAGACGGTCACCAGCTGCGGCACGCCCTCGTGGACGGTGCGGTGCAGGGCGTTGACCAGCAGGCCCCGCTCGTGGTCCCGGTCCACCATCGGGGCCAGCTCGGCCTGGTACAGCTCGTCGCGCGGACGGGCCCGGGTGGCCAACCAGACCCGGCTCACCGCTGAGCGCCCGCGCAGCGTGACCGGCGGCTGTTCGATGTATTCCATCTCGCGCTGAGTCGCCGCGTGGGTGGCCTCGTCCACCACCACCCCGCCGGTGGGCGCCAGGGACTGGAGCCGGGACGCGCTGTTGACCACGTCACCCGTGACGAACGCCTGGCCGCCGTCCCGGGCCGCCGCGTGGTTGACCAGGGCCTCGCCGGTGGCGATGCCGACCCGGAAGCCCATCGGCGGCTGGTTGTTGGCCGGCTGCCGGGCCAGGGCCCGTTGCAGCTCCAGACCCGCGCGTACGCACCGCAGCGCGTCGTTGTCGGTGGCGACCGGTGCTCCGAAGAGCGCCATGACGGCGTCGCCGATGTACTTCTCGACCACGCCGCCGTACTGACGGACCAGTCGGCGAACGGTCGCGAAGTATTCCTGCTGAAGGTTCCGGGCCTGCTCGGGGTCGGTGCGTTCGGCGTACGCGGTGAAGTCCGCGATGTCGATGAAGAGAACGCTGACCTGGCGGCGATCCTCCTGGGTGGTCGGTTCACCACTGGTCAACGGCTGCCCGCAGTTGGTACAGAATCGGGCGTCGAATGCGTTCTGCCGTCCACAGTGGGCACACTGCGGAGCGAGGTTACGGCCGCAGCCAGCGCAGAACCGGTCGTCCGGGCCGGCGGGGCGTGAGCAGTCGGGGCAGGTCACGCTATCTCGTGGCTCCGTCAGGTCGCAGGGAAGCTCAGCTCCAGTATGTGCGTGCCGTGGCCAGCGCGGTAATCGACGTGTTGACAATCCGACGATCTCTTGGCCAAACCGCGTACGCCGATAGCCTTTTGGTTGAAGTTCATTCGTTTCGAGGAGGCCACAATGTATGTTCGGCTGGCGTCGGCCTGGACCGACCTCAGCGGAGCGGCGCACCAAGCAGGCGATGTCGTCGACATCGACGTGGTCACCCTCGCCGAACTGGAGGAGCAGGGAGTGGTTGACGAGTTCAACAGTCACGGCGTCGAGACCGACGGGGCGACCGAAAGCCAGGCCCCTCAGGGACTCATCGGTCCCGGTCCGACCGCACCGCCGGCGGACGATCCCGAGACGATCGGTCCCGGTCCCACCGTCCCGCCCAAGGACGGGCCGTCGGTGCGGGGACTCATCGGTCCCGGTCCCACCGTCCCGCCCGTGGACGGGCCGTCGACGCAGTCGAAGATCGGCCCCGGTCCCACCGCCCCGCCCAAGGGCTGACCACCGGGACTGGCATCAGGAGTGGACGCCGGCCAGCCATCACGGCTGGCCGGCGTTCGTCGTTCGGGGAAGCCGCCGGCGGTCGATCAGCGGTCGATCATGCCGGCCCGCCGGCGCAGCGCCCCGACGTCCGTGACCACGATCCGCCGGCCCTCGGTACGCAACCAGCCCCGGCTGGCGAACGAGCCGATCGCCTGGTTGACGCTCTGTCGCGAACCACCGGCCATCTCCGCGAGCTGGCTCTGGTTGAGCTCGATGGTGATCATCGGCGCCTGGCTCTCGCCGGCCAGCCGGACCAGCGTCTTGGCCACCCGCCCCGGCAGGTCAAGGAAGACGTGGTCGGCGTTCTGCTCGGTGAGCCGCCGGATCAGACCACCCAGCGCCCGCATCACCGCGTCCAGGATGCGTGGATTGGAGTGCACCAGTTCCATGAACGCGCCCCGGCTCAGTGCCAACGCGGTCGTGTCCTCGATCGCCTCGGCCGAGGTCGACCGGGTCGAGGCGTCGAGCAGCGAGACCTCGCCCAGCACGTCCGGCGGGCGCATCACGGTCAGGATGGCCCGTTCGCCGGTCGGCGCGGTGCGGAAGACCGCCACGGCGCCGCGGCGGAGCACGATCAGCGACTCGCCGGGATCGTTCTCCACGAACAGCAACTGTCCCTTGCGGTAGGTGCGCGGCACGGCGGCGGCGATCACCCGTTGCCGTACCTCCGGCTCCAGACCAGCGAACATCTCGACGCCGGTGAGCGCGTCACCCTGCTCCGGTAGGCGTCCCTCCACGGCACAACCCCTCCCCGGTACGGACCACCTGCCGCACCCGGACCCTACAATCGCCGGACGCGGGTTGCTTTGACACCGGTTTTCCGCCCGGCAGCGCTACACATCAGATCATGACTGTCCTGTCGCGTGCTGTACACCCCTCAAATCGTTTCCGTGACAGTTCCGATGCTGGTGGCGGGGCACGATGATCGGTAGATCCGCCATCGGGTGGGGGCCACACGGGGGCGGGGCGGATCAGGTCGCGGGGCGTCGCGGCCGGCCGGGGTAGGGGCGGGGGTGCTTCGCCCGGTCGGTCGCGATGGACCGACGTCGGTGTCGACCGCGGGGGGAGAAACGAGCGGTTGAGCCTGGGGAGGTCCCGGTGGTCCACCTGTCGGGTGGGCCACCGGGCATCCGCCTACGGACCGTCCTGGAACGTGGCCCCGCCTGTCGGGACCAGGCGGCGGTGGTCCAGGATTGCGGTGATGGTGTACCGCTACTTCTACGACTGCGAGTTCATCGAGGACGGCCGGACCATCGACCTCGTGTCGATCGGCGTCGTCGATGAGTACGAACGCGAGTTCTACGCGGTTTCGACCGAGTTCGACGATCGCCGGGCGATCCCCTGGGTACGCCGCAACGTACTGGACCGGCTGCCCTCACCGGCGGACCCGGCGTGGCGGTCCCGGGAGCGCATCCGGGACGACCTGTACGACTTCCTCACCGAGCCGGTCCGGGGCCGGACCGGCGAGCGGATCGAGCTGTGGGCCTGGTTCGCCGCGTACGACCACGTCGCGCTGGCCCAGTTGTGGGGCGCGATGCCCGCGCTGCCCCGGGAACTGCCCCGGTTCACCAAGGACCTGCGTCAACGCTGGGACGACCAGGGCCGACCGCCACTGCCGGAGGCCGCCGCCGGCCGGCACGACGCGCTGGTGGACGCCCGACACAACCTGGCCCGCTGGCGGGCCATGGGCGGCTAGGGCCCACTCCACCCGTCCGCCAGCGGGACGCCACCGCCGGGGGAATGCCGGCCTGCTGGCCCGGCTCCGGATCCGGCCGCTAGAGTTCGCACTGACGGCCTGCCCCGGGCCGGCAACGACGCCGCAGTCTGACCTGACTTCGACCCTGGGGCTCGACGGGCTGATCGAGCTCGGAGAGAAGGAGAATCAGCTCATGCGTATCGGCGTGCTGACCGGCGGCGGTGACTGCCCTGGCCTGAACGCGGTGATCCGCGCGGTGGTCCGCAAGGGCGTGGCCAACTACGGCCACGAGTTCGTGGGCTTCCAGGACGGCTGGCGCGGCCCGCTCGACGGGCTGAGCCGGCCACTCGGTATCGCCGAGGTCCGTGGGATCCTGCCGCGCGGCGGGACGATTCTCGGTTCGTCCCGGACCAACCCGTTCAAGATTGACAACGGGGTCGAGCGGATCAAGGAAAACCTGGCCGACCAGGGCGTGGACGCGCTGGTCGCGATCGGTGGCGAGGACACCCTCGGTGTCGCCACCAAACTGTACGAACTGGGCGTCCAGGTGGTCGGCGTGCCGAAGACCATCGACAACGACCTCGGAGCCACCGACTACACCTTCGGCTTCGACACCGCGGTCAACATCGCGATGGAGGCGATCGACCGGCTGCACACCACGGCCGAGAGCCACCACCGCACCCTGGTGGTCGAGGTGATGGGCCGGCACGCCGGGTGGATCGCCCTGCACGCCGGGCTCGCCGGCGGTGCCAACGTGATCCTGCTGCCGGAGCGTCGGTTCGACGTCGAACAGGTCGCCGGGTACGTCGAGAAGCGGTTCCAGCACCAGTACGCCCCCATCGTGGTGGTGGCCGAAGGCGCCCAGCCGCTGGACGGGCAGATGGTGCTGCACAACCAGGAACTCGACGCTTTCGGGCACGTCCGGCTCGGCGGCATCGGCCAGTGGCTGGCCGAGCAGCTGGAGGCCAAGACCGGCAAGGAGGCCCGGACCGTCGTACTGGGCCACATCCAGCGCGGTGGCACCCCCACCGCGTTCGACCGGGTGCTCGCGACCCGGCTGGGCCTGCACGCCATCGACGCCGTTCACGAGGGTGACTGGGGCAAGATGGTGGCCATGCAGGGCACCGGCATCGTCCGGGTGCCGCTGGCGGCCGCGACGGCCGAGCTGAAGACCGTGCCGCTGGAGCGCTACACCGAGGCCGAGGTCTTCTTCGGCAGCTGACGCCCTGGGGTGGCCCGCGGGTGCCGGCTTGGACGGCGGTCGGGGCTGGCCGCTTGGTGCCGGCTTGGACGGTGGTCGGGATGGCCCGCCGTGCCCGGCTCCGAGCGGTCAGGCTTGATCTCTGCGCCGGGCACGGCGGGCCATCCCTCAGCGGTGCGGGCCGCTCCGGGGCGGGTCGTTCTGGTTGGGCGGGCCGCCTTGACCGGGGCGGGGCCGTTCTGAGCGGGGGCGGGCGGCTCCGGGCGGGGCGTTCCGGGTGGGGCGGGCCTCAACGGTGGGGGTTCCGATGTGGGACTGGGCCTAGGCTCGCTGACGAGGCTGGTTGAGGAGGGGTCATGGCGGCGGGTGCGCACACGGTGGCGGTGATCGGCGCCGGGAAGATCGGCGAGCTGGTCCTGTCCGGACTGCTCCGGGCCGGCTGGCCGGCCGGGAAGCTGCTGGCCACCGCCCGCCGGCCGGCCCGGGCGGCGGAACTGGGCGCCCGACACGGCGTACGGGTGGTGGACAATCTCACCGCGGTCGGCGCGGCCGACGTGCTGGCCGTGGCGGTCAAGCCGCAGGACGCCGCCAACCTGCTGGCCGAGATCGGCCCGAAGGTACCCGCCGACAAGCTGGTCATCTCGCTCTGTGCCGGCCTGCCGACCGCGTTCTTCAACCGCAGGCTGGCCGAGGGTACGCCGGTGGTCCGGGTGATGACGAACACGCCGGCCCTGGTGGATGCCGCGATGACCGCGATCTCGGCGGGGGCGCACGCCACCGACGAACACCTCGCGCTCGCCGAGGAGATGTTCACCCCGCTGGGCGCCACCATCCGGGTGCCCGAGTCGCAGCAGGACGCGGTCACCGCGCTCTCCGGATCCGGACCGGCGTACTTCTACTACCTCGTGGAGGCGATGACCGACGCCGGCATCCTGCTCGGGCTGCCGCGCCAGGTCGCGCACGACCTGATCGTGCAGACGGCCATCGGCTCGGCGATCATGCTGCGGGACTCCGGCGAGCATCCGGTCAAGCTCCGCGAGGCGGTGACGTCACCCGCCGGCACCACCATCTCGGCGATCCGCGAATTGGAGAACCACGCCGTCCGGGCGGCTCTGCTGGCCGCGCTGGAGGCGGCCCGCGACCGGGCCCGGGAACTCGCCGCCCAGTCGGACTGAGCGATCACCCCGGGTCGGCTGGCCTGGTCGGTTCGTTCCCGGAGCGGATCAGTCCGGGGGTTCGGAGCCGGGCCGGGAACGGCGGCCTCGACCACGTCCCGGCCCCGGGGCCGGGCGCAGGTCGCCGTGCCGGCCATCTCCCGGGCGCCGCTTGTCCGGCCGCCGCGTGGCGCCGGTCATCCGGCCGGGGCGAAGGCGGGCACCGCCTCCGCGGTGGCGAAGACCACCACGTTCTCGCGGTAGTGCCGGGTACGCCGGTCGAAGTCGCCACCACAGGTGATGAGCCGCAACTGCGGCGTGGGCGTCGGCCCGTACACATCGGCGGTGGGAAAGCGGTCCTTGGCATGGTGGGTCACCGAGTCGACCCGGAAGGCGACCACGCCGGTCCCGCGGAACACCTCGATCCGGTCACCGGGGCGTAACTCGCTGAGCCGGGCGAACACCGCGGGACCCGAGGTCGAGTCGACGTGCCCGGCGATGACGGCCGGCCCGACATCACCCGGCGCCGGACCGCCGCCGTACCAGCCGGCCCGGTCGTAGTCGGTCGGTGGGACCAGTTCGCCCGCGTGGTCCAGGCCGAGTACGGCGAGCGGCGAGTCGATGCCCAACCGGGCGACCCGCAGCCGGCGCGGTGCCCCGGCGCCTGACTCTGCGCTTGGCCCGACGCCTCGCCCGGCGGCTGGCCCGAGGTCCGGCCCGGTCGCACCGTCGGCCCCGCCGTCGGCCCCGCCGTCGGCCCCGCCGTCGGCCCCGATGTCCGCCCCGCCGTCGGCTCCAGCGCACAGCCGCTCGCATGCCGGATACCAGACCGGCATGCCGGGTGCGGAGCCGGTCAGTGCCAGCGCGGCGGCCGTGGTGACCGTCAACAGCAGAACCAGGCCGGCGACCCGGAACGGGGCCAGTCGGTACCGACCGGGCGGCCAGCGTGTCCGGTGCCGGGTGATGCCGGGCTCCCGGCCGGCGCCGGTGGGCCGGGCCGGTTCTGGTCCGGTGCCGGTGGGCCGGGCGGGGACCGTCACCGGGACCGTGTCGGCGCCGGTGGGCCGGGCCGGTTCTGGTCCGGTGGTTTCGGGCCGTGCGGTGGCCGGTCCGGGGGTGCTCACCAGGTGGTGCGGGACCGGCGCCGGACCAGCAGCGCGATCCCGGCCGTGAGCACGGCCAGCAGCAGGCCGGTGGCGACGACGGCGAGCGGCAGGTACCACCGGTCGGTCCGGGCCGTACCTCCGGCGCCGGCCGCGACCGCGCCGGTCGGTACGACGGCACCGCCGCGGGCGTCGACCCGCAGCTCGGTGCGCAGCCCACCGGACTTCGCGTCCAACACCAGCAGCGAGTACACCGTGTCGACGGCGAGCGTGCAGTCCGAGGTGGTCACCTTGGCGCCGGGCGGGGCGAGCCGCAGGTGCCAGGAACCGGGCCGGACGGCGGCGTAGTCCGTGGTGGTCGCGAACTGTACGCCGGTGGCGATGGTCGGTCCCCGTACCGCGGCCACGTCCAGCACCGGCGCCCGGACCGAGGCCTGCACCACCCGCACCTTGGCCCGGCCGCCCGGCGGCGGGCTCAGATCGTCGTCAAGAACCCGCAGACCCAGGTCGGCGTACCGGCCGACCCCGGCCACCGTGTACGCCCGACCGGCCGCCACCGCCACCTCGGTGGTGAGCACCGGCGGGTCGGCGGCCGGCGCGCCGGCCTTGCGCATCGCCACCGCGTACCGGTCGGCCGGCATCGTGAGGTACTGGGACAGCTGGCCGTAGCCCACCGCCCGGAACACCTGCGGCTTGGCCCCCGGGGCAGCCTTGCTCAGGTAGACGTCCACGGCCGGCGTGTCGGGGGACAGGTGGGCCAGCCGGACGTAGCCGACCGGGGCGGCCTGGGCGGGTCGGACGGCGGCCGGGGCGACGCCGGCACCGAGCAGGACAGCGGCGGTCATCGCCAGGATCCGGGTCAGGGCCCTCGGTCGGGGCCGGTGCCGGATCGCGGGTACGGGGGACGTCATACCGCCTCCTGGGCTGATGGATCCCGCTCGGGGTTCTCGTGGCGGGAGCTGTGCGGCACGGTCGATGGTTGACCGGACCAGACCGCAAGGGACCGGACCAGACCGCAAGGGACCGGACCGGCCGCAAGGGACCGAGCCGGACCGGACTGGATCGGACTGGATCGGACTGGATCGGATCAACAGTCCCGTTGATAGGACTATGTCGCAAGTCGGGACACGCCCGCTGACCGATTTCCGACTCAACCGCGTTGACGTGGATCAATTGATTCTGGCATCGTGGCTGGGAGCGCTCCCAACCGCGCTCCACCCTCACCCCGCCCTGCCCCGCTTCACTCTGCCCGCGAAGGGAAGCTTCTGTGCGCCATCGACAAACCTTATTGACCATCCTCCTGCTGGGCGCCGTGGGCGCCGTGGTGCCGCCCGGATCAGCGGTCGCGGCCGACGCCGGTCCGGCGCTGTCCATCGACGCCACTGCCGGACGGCACGCGATCAGCCCGGATGTCTACGGCATGAACTTCGCCACTGAGAGCCTCGCCAAAGAGCTGCGACTGCCGCTCAACCGCTGGGGCGGCAACGCCACCACCCGGTTCAACTGGAAGACCGACACCAGCAACCGGGCCGGCGACTGGTACTTCGAGAACATCCCGGCAGACACCCCGGACCCGACGAAGCTGCCGGACGGCTCCGAGCCGGACCGGTTCGTCGACCAGGACGTCCGGACCGGTACGCAGAGCCTGCTCACCATGCCGCTGATCGGCTGGACGCCCAAGGACCGGACCAAGAGTTGTGGGTTCAGCGTCGCCAAGTACGGCCCGCAGGAATCCACCGACCCGTGGTCGCCGGACTGCGGCAACGGCAAGAAGCCGGACGGCACGCTGATCACGGGCAACGATCCGCACGACACGAGCACCGAGATCGGCCCGGACTACGTCACGGACTGGATCAAGCACCTGAAGGACCGCTACGGCACCGCGGCCAACGGCGGGGTCAGGTACTACGGCCTGGACAACGAGCCCGACCTCTGGCACTCCACCCACCGGGACGTCCGGCCGACCGGCCTGGGCTACGACGAGCTGCGGGACCGGACGTACGACTACGCCTCGGCGATCAAGCAGGCCGACCCGGGTGCCAGGACGCTCGGCCCGGTCGGTTGGGGCCTCAACTCGATCATCTACTCCGGCCTCGACCAGGACACCTGCGGCCGTACCGGCTGCTGGAGCAACCCGCCGGACAAGGCCGCGCACGGCGGCGTCGACCTCGGCCCGTGGTACCTGCAACAGATGAAGGCGTACGAGCAGCAGCACGGCACCCGGATCCTCGACTACTTCGACAACCACATCTACCCGCAGCAGAGCGGGGTCGCCCTGGGCGGCGTGGGAGACGCCACCACCCAGGCGCTGCGGCTGCGCTCCACCCGGCAACTGTGGGACCCGACGTACGTCGACGAGAGCTGGATCAACCAGCCGGTGCAGATGATCCCGCGGATGAAGCAGCTGGTCGCGCAGAACTACCCGGGCACGAAGACGGCGATCACCGAGTACAACTGGGGCGCGTACGACGACATCAACGGCGCTCTCGCCGAGGCGGACGTACTGGGCATCTTCGGTCGGGAGGGGCTGGACCTCGCCGCGCTGTGGACCGCGCCCGACCCCGGGCAGCCGGTGGCGAACGCCTTCCGGATCTACCGCAACTACGACGGCAAGGGCGGCGCGTTCGGCGAGACCTCGGTCAAGGCCACCAGCGCCGACCAGGAGAAGCTCGCCGTGTACGCGGCCGAGCGCACCTCGGACAAGGCGCTCACCCTGGTCGTGGTGAACAAGTCGGGCACCGACCTGACCAGCGGCGTGTCGGTGGCCGGCCGTGGCGGCGCGACGACCGCGCAGGTCTACCGCTACAGCCCGGCCAACCTGACCGGCGTGGTCCGGGTGGCGGACCAGGCGGTCGGCCCGGAAGGGGGCTTCACGGCCACCTTCCCGGCGAACTCCATCACCCACCTGGTGCTGCCGGTCGCCCCCGTGAACGACGACACCATCCCGCCGAGCGCGCCCGGCAAGCCGGTGGCCGGTGCCGTCACCACCACGACGGTTCCGCTGAGCTGGCCGGCCGCCACCGACAACATCCGGGTCACCGGGTACGACGTGCACCGTCGGACCGGGACCACGGACGTCACGGTTGGTTCCAGCACCGGCACGTCGTACACGGTCACCGGGCTGACCTCGGACACCCCGTACACGTTCTACGTCACCGCCCGGGACGCGGCCGGGAACGTCTCGCCGGCCTCGCCCGACCTGACGGTGCGGACGGCGGTCCCGAACGGCGGCCTGAGCTGCCGGATCCACTATGACCAGACCAGCTGGCCCGGCGGGTTCACCGCCACGGTCACGCTCACCAACACCGGCACGACCCCGGTCGCCGGCTGGCGACTCAGCTTCAACTTCCCGTCCACCGGCCAGAAGCTCACCCAGGGCTGGTCGGCCACCTGGTCGCAGACGGGCAGCACGGTGACCGCCAGCAACCTGGACTGGAACCGGTCCATCGCGCCCGGCGCCTCCACCTCGGTCGGCTTCGGTGGGTCGTACACCGGTACGGGCAATCCCGCCCCGACGGCGTTCACCCTGAACGGAAGCCCCTGCACCGTCGTCTGAGATGCAAGGAAGGGCCCCTTCTTATCGCTTTTTGCATAGGAAGGGGCCCTTCTTAACGCTCAGACATCGATGTATTTGACATCTTGACGGACCGGCGACGGTGGCCTTAGCGTCGGCGTACTTACTGGAAGGTTTCCTTATTATTAAGGAGGCGCAGATGAGCAGATCCATGCGCCGGACCCTGTGGGCCGGCGTGCTGACCGCGCTGCTCGCCGTGACCCCGGTGACCGCGGCGCTCGGCGCCGGCAGCCTCACCGCCACGTTCACCGCCGGCGCCGACTGGGGCACCGGCCACGAGGGCAAGGTCACCGTCCGCAACGGGTCGTCGGGCACCGTCGACACCTGGCGGATCGAGTTCGACCTGCCGGCCGGCACCACCATCAGCAGCTTCTGGGACGCCGACGTGACCTCCAGCGGCAGCCACTACGTCGCCGTCAAGAAGAGCTGGGCCGGTCCACTCACCCCGGGCGCCACCTTCAGCTGGGGGTACAACGGCACCGGTCCGTACCGTGCTCCGCTGAACTGCCTGATCAACGGCGCACCCTGCGGCGGCGGCACGACCCCGACCTCGGGGCCGCCGACCACCGCGCCACCCAGCACGGCCCCACCCACGACGGCGCCGCCGAGCACCGCGCCACCCAGCACGCCCCCGCCGACGAACCCGCCGCCGGGCGGTCGCAAGCTGGTCGGCTACTTCACCGAGTGGGGCGTCTACGGCCGTAACTACCAGGTCAAGAACATCGCCACCAGCGGGTCCGCCGGCAAGCTCAGCCACATCCTGTACGCCTTCGGCAACACCACGGGCGGCCGGTGCGCGATCGGGGACAGCTACGCCGACTACGACAAGGCGTACACCGCCGCCGACAGCGTGGACGGCGTCGCGGACACCTGGGACCAGCCGCTGCGCGGCAACTTCAACCAGTTGCGCAAGCTCAAGCGGATGTACCCCAACATCAAGGTGCTCTGGTCGTTCGGTGGCTGGACCTGGTCGGCCGGCTTCAGCCAGGCCGCGCAGAACCCGGCCGCGTTCGCGGACTCGTGCTACAGCCTGATCAAGGATCCCCGCTGGGCCGACGTCTTCGACGGCATCGACATCGACTGGGAGTACCCGAACGCCTGCGGCCTCCAGTGCGACAGCAGCGGCCCGGCCGCGTTCCGGAACGTGGCCAGCGCGCTGCGGTCCCGGTTCGGGTCCAACTTCCTGGTCACCGCGGCCATCACCGCCGACGGCAGCAACGGCGGCAAGGTCGACGCCGCCGACTACGCCGGCGCGGCGCCGTACCTCGACTGGCTGGCCCCGATGACGTACGACTACTTCGGCGCCTTCAACCCGCAGGGCCCCACGGCCCCGCACTCGCCGCTCTACTCGTACGCGGGCATCCCGCAGCCGGGCTTCTACGCCGACGCCGCCGTGCAGAAGCTCAAGAGCAAGGGCGTACCGGCCGGCAAGCTGTTGCTCGGCGTCGGCTTCTACGGCCGGGGCTGGAGCGGGGTGACCCAGTCCGCACCCGGTGGGTCGGCCACCGGCGCGGCACCCGGGACGTACGAGGCGGGCATCGAGGACTACAAGGTGTTGAAGAACACCTGCCCGGCCACCAGCGTGGTCGCCGGGACGGCGTACGCGCTCTGCGGCAACAACTGGTGGAGTTACGACACCCCGGGCACCATCGGCGGCAAGATGTCGTACGCCAAGGGCCAGAGCCTGGGCGGCGCCTTCTTCTGGGAACTGTCCGGCGACACCGGCAACGGCGAACTGATCGGTGCGATGTCCACCGGCCTGCGCTGAGCGGCCGAGGACCAGCATCCGGCTGCGCGCTGCTGCCCGGCTGCGGCGCTGCCGTCCGGCTGCGCGCTGCCGTCGGGCGGGTTAGGAAGGGCCCCTTCCTATACAAAAAGCGATAACAGGGGGCCCTTCCTTTCCTCGGGTGGCCGGATGTGCGGTCGCTGTGGCAAACTCGCCGCTCGATGAGAGCTCGATTTCCCTTCGGCGAGGAGCGCCCCATGGCAGCACCGCCGCGCTCGGCCGTGCTTCTCGTGGCCGGCCTGCTGGCTCCGTTCGCACTCACCGCGTGCAGTTTCGGCGACGACGACTCGGGTGATGCGGGGGCCGGCGGCATCCAGGCGACCGAGGACGCCGGCAAGCTGGCCCGGGAACGGGTGCAGGCGTATCTGGACGCCATGCGGGCCAAGGACGTCGCCGCCGGGCGTGAGCAGTTGTGCGCGGCGCTGCGGGACAGCTTCGATGTCGCGGCCACGGGTTCCACCGGCGACTTCGCGAAGCACTTCAAGGTGACCAGCACCAGGATCACCGATGTCACCCCCGACGGTGGGCGTCAGCGGGTGGGGGGTGCCGTCACCGTGAAGATCGGCACCCGGTCCGTGAACCGCGCGGTCGACTTCTCGGTCGTACCGGTGGACGGTGCCTGGTGCATCGCGGACGAGGCGCCGGCCGCGTCGGCCGGAGCGAGCGCGGACCCGTCCCCGTCGTCCTGATCCGGGCTGGCGTTTCGGCCGGACCCGGCGTCGTCCTGATCCCCGGTGACCTGCCGGTGCGACCGGGGCAGGACGGTCGAGCCATCCCCGATGGCCCGTCATCCTGATCTTCGACGTATTGACCTGCGCACTCCCAACACCCGGAACGGTAACCCTCGGTGCCAGTGTTTCCGGCATGTCGCCGTACGCTCTTTGTCATGCGCCAAGAGTGGCACCAGTTGAGCTACCCGGATGTGGCCAACCCCGGCCTGCGGACCACCCGTCCCACCGTCGACTCGGCGGAGGACGAGGCCCTCGGTCTGGACCGGTGGCGGAGCCTGCCCCGCGCCCAGACCCCGCCCTGGCCGGATCCGGCCGCCGTGGCCGACGTCTGCAAGATCCTCGAAAACGTGCCGTCGGTGGTCGCGCCGTACGAGGTCGACCTGCTGCGGGAGCGGCTGGCGCAGGTCTGTGAGGGTCGGGCCTTCCTCCTGCAGGGTGGCGACTGCGCCGAGACGTTCACCGACAACACCGAGAGCCACCTGCTGGCCAACGCCCGCACGCTGCTCCAGATGGCCGTGGTGCTGACCTACGGCGCGTCGTTGCCGGTGGTGAAGGTGGCCCGGGTCGCCGGTCAGTACACCAAGCCCCGCTCGCTGCCGACCGACGCCAGGGGCCTGCCGGCGTACCGCGGTGACATGATCAATTCGCTGGAGACCACGCCGGAGGCCCGGGTCGCCGACCCGCAGCGCATGATCCGGGCGTACGCGAACTCGTCGTCGGCGATGAACATGCTCCGGGCGTACCTGGTGGGCGGGTTGGCCGACCTGCACGCCGTGCACGACTGGAACAAGGGCTTCGTCAAGGCGTCCCCGGCGGGGGAGCGGTACGAGGCGATCGCCCGGGAGATCGACCGGGCGCTGGCCTTCATGCGGGCCTGCGGGATGAGCGACGAAGAGGCGCTGCGGACGGTCACCCTCTACTGCTCGCACGAGGCGCTCGCCCTGGAGTACGACCGGGCCCTGACCCGGGTCTCCGGCGGCCGGGCGTACGGGCTGTCCGGGCACTTCCTCTGGGTCGGTGAGCGGACCCGGCAGTTGGACGGCGCGCACATCGACTTCATCTCCCGGCTCGCCAACCCGATCGGCGTGAAGCTCGGCCCCACCACCAGCCCGGACGAGGCGATCGAGCTGTGCGAGAAGCTCAACCCGGAGAACATCCCGGGTCGGCTCACGCTGATCAGCCGGATGGGCAACCACCGGGTCCGTGACGCGCTGCCGCCGATCGTCGCCAAGGTCACCGCGTCGGGCGCCAAGGTGGTCTGGCAGTGCGACCCGATGCACGGCAACACCCACGAGTCGTCAAACGGGTACAAGACCCGGCACTTCGACCGGATCGTGGACGAGGTGCTCGGCTACTTCGAGGTACACCGCGGGCTGGAGACCCACCCGGGTGGCCTGCACGTCGAGCTGACCGGCGAGGACGTCACCGAGTGCCTGGGCGGCGCCCAGGGCATCGAGGATCTTGACCTGCCCGACCGGTACGAGACGGCCTGTGACCCGAGGCTGAACACCCAGCAGTCGTTGGAGTTGGCGTTCCTCGTCGCCGAGATGCTGCGCGGCTGATCCGCCGGGGTAGCCTCGGCGCCAGCCCGGTGATCCCGCCGGCCCGAACCGCGGAAGTGGTGCCCATGACGGTTGACCTGCGCTCCGACACGGTGACCCGGCCGACCGCCGGGATGCGGGCCGCGATGGCCGAGGCCGAGGTCGGCGACGACGTCTATGGCGAGGACCCGACCATCCAGGCGTTGGAGGCGGAGGTCGCCGCGCTGTTCGGGCACGAGGCGGCGCTGTTCACCCCGACCGGCTCGATGGCCAACCAGATCGCCCTGCAACTGCTCGTACCGCCCGGCGAGGAACTGCTCTGCGACGCCGACGCGCACGTCGTGACGTACGAGATCGGTGCTGCCGCGGCCATCGGCGGCATCTCGTCCCGGACCTGGCCGGTGGCCGGCGCGGACCTCGACCCGGAGGTTGTCGCCGGGATGGTCCGGCCGGACGGCTACCACGCGGTGCCGACCCGGGCGATCGCCGTCGAGCAGACCCACAACCGGGCCGGCGGCGAGGTGATCCCGCTGGCCACCCTGCGTGAGCTGCGCCGGGTGGCGGACACCGCCGGCGTGGCGCTGCACTGCGACGGCGCCCGGATCTGGCACGCGCACGTGGCCGACCAGGTGCCGCTACGCGACTACGGCGGGCTGTTCGACACGCTTTCGGTGTGCCTGTCCAAGGGGCTGGGCGCGCCGGTCGGCTCGCTGGTGGTCGGCGCCGCCGAGAAGATCGACCGGGCCCGGTGGATCCGCAAGCGGATGGGCGGGGGCATGCGGCAGGCCGGCATCCTCGCCGCCGCCGGCCGGTACGCGCTGCGCGAACACCTGGGCCGGCTGGCCGAGGACCACGAGCGGGCCGCCCGGTTGGCCTCGGCGCTGGCACCGTCCGGGTTGGTGGCCGGGACGGTACGCACCAACATCGTCGTCCTCGACCTGACCAAGGCGGCCCTGGACGCCCCCGCGCTCGTCGCCGCCGCCCGGGAGCGCGACGTGCTGATCTCGGCGCTCGGGCCGCGGACCGCCCGCCTGGTCACCCACCTGGACGTGGACGACGCCGGCATCGACCGGGCGATCGAGGCGCTGACCGACGTTCTCCGCCCCTGACCCCCCCGCCCCCCGCCCCCCATCGGTCCGAGGTCACCGGTCCGAGGTCACCGGTTGATCATGAGGTTAGCGGCCAATTCGATCTCCAAATCGACCGCTAACCTCATGATCAACGCGCTGTTCGTGTCGGCGCCGTTCGTGTCGGCGCTGCGGTGTCCGGGTGCGCGGTTGGGCGAGGGTCAGGGGTGCAGCCGTTTGAGGGTGGCGATGTCGGCGGCGTGCCCGAGGTGCCGTTCCGTCGGGGTCTCCACCAGCACCGGAATCCCGGCGGTGGCGGGATGGGCCATCAGTTCCGCGAACGCGGGCTCGCCGATCATGCCCTTGCCGACCGACTCGTGCCGGTCCCGGGTCGAGCCGCAGAGATCCTTGGAGTCGTTGGCGTGAATCAGCCGTAGCCGGTCCGGGCCGACCGTCGCCAGCAGCGCGTCAAGGGTCCGGGTCATGCCGCCCTCGGCGGCCAGGTCGTGGCCGGCCGCCCAGGCGTGGCAGGTGTCGAAGCAGACGCCGAGCCAGGGGTGCCGGTCGACCGCGTCGAGGTACGGACCCAACTGTTCCACCCGGGAGGCCAGCGACCGGCCACCGCCCGCGCTCGGCTCGACCAGCAGCATCGGTCCACCGGTGGCCGCCGCGGCGTCCAGCAGCGGCAGCAGCGACTCCCGGACCTGGACCATCGCCCGCTCGGCGTGCCCGGCGTCGACCGCGCTGCCGGCGTGGAACACCACGGCCCGCGCGCCGATGGCGGCACCCCGGCGCAGCGCGTGGGCCAGAGTCGCCACCGACCGCTCCACGGTGGCCTCGGTCGGCGAACCCAGGTTCACCAGCAGGGAGGCGTGGATGTACGTGGGCACGTCCCGTTCGGCGCAGCCGTCCCGGAACAGGGTGTCCTGCTCGGGGTCGCCGTCCGGCAGGGCCCAGCCCCGCGAGTTGCCCACGTACACCTGGACCGCCTCGGAACCGGCGGCGTCGACGTACGGCAGCACCGCCCGGGCCAGACCACCCGCCGTCGGCGTGTGCGAACCCACCGGCCGCCGACCGACCGTCACAGGCACAGGACCACTACCTGGGTACCGGGCGGCACCTGGGAGTTCTCCGGCGGATTCTGGGTCCGCGCCGTGCCGTTCGGGTTCACCTGCAACTGCGGCGTGAGCTGCGCCTGCTGGAGAACCTGCTGGGCCTGCTGGCACGGCATGTCGACCACCCTGGGCACCACCACGGCGGGCGGGCCCTTGCTGACCTTGAGCTTCACCTCCGTGCCCTTCTCCACGCCGGTGCCGTCGCTCGGGCTCTGCTCGATCACCTGGTCCTTGGGCTTGTCGGAGTCGACGTACTGCTCCACCGAGACCAGCCCGAGCTGCCCCAGCGCGACCCGCGCCTGGTCGATGTTCTTGCCGACCAGAGGCGGTACGGACAGCGGAGCCTTGCCCTTGCTCACCGTGAGCGTGATCGTCACCCCGGGCTTCACCTCGGTGCCGACCGTCGGGTTGAGGGAGACCACCGTCCCGGCCGGCAGGTCGTCGTTGTAGCGGTCGGGACCGCGTTTGACGACCAGATTGAGCCGTTCCAGAGCGGCCTGGGCCAGGTCGAAGGTCTGCCCCGTCACGTCGGGCACCTGGTAGCGCTCCGGACCCAGGGACAGGACCAGCGTGATCGTCCCACCCTTGACGATCCGGGCGCTGACGTCGGGATCCTGGCTCAGCACGACGTCCTTGGCGACCTTCTCGTCGTACCGTGGGGTGCCGAACGCGACGGTCAGGCCGGCGCGGCTGGCCTGCTCCTCGGCCTGGCTCTTCGACATGGCGGTCAGCTTCGGGGCGACCGTGTACCGGCCGAAGCCGAACCACCAGCCACCCACCGCGAGCAACAGGACCAGCACCGAGCCCACGGCGATCACCGCCGTCCGGTTACGGGGGTCGGTGAGCAGGCCGACGAGGCCGGTACGTACCCGGTCGAAGGTGCTGGTCGGCTCGGCTCGCCGCCGGTGCGGCGCGGTCTGGTCCGCCCGCCGGGGTGGCGCCTGCGACCAGGACGGCCGGCCGGCGGCCGGCTGCAACGCCGCCACCACCATGGTCGGCTGGTCCAGCTTGCGCAGCACCGCGGTCTCCGCGGCGCCGACGCTGCCCAGGTCGTCCCGGACCTGCTGTACCTCGGCCAGCAGCGCGCCGGCGTCGGTCGGCCGGGCGCCGGGCTCGCGCCGGGTCGCCCGCAGCACCAGCTCGTCCAGCGCCGGCGGGATGCCGGGGACCAGCGTCGAAGGTCGGGGTACGTCCCGGTCCACGTGCTGCCAGGCGATGTCGACGGCCCGGTCGCCGTCGTACGGGACCCGCCCGGTGAGCATCTCGAACAACACGATGCCGGCCGAGTAGACGTCGGTGCGCGGGTCGGCCCGGCCCTCGGTGACCAGCTCCGGGGCGACGTACGCCACGGTGGCCATCAGCTTGCCGCCCGGCTCCTCGACGGCGGACGCCTCGACGGCGCGGGCCAGCCCGAAATCGGCGACCTTGACCACGCTGTCGACCAGATCCGCCACGCCACCGCTCGGCGCCTCGGCCACCAGCACGTTCTCGGGCTTCACGTCCCGATGCACCAGCCCGGCCCGGTGCGCCGCGGCGATGGCGGCGAGCATCTGGTCGAAGATGGCCAGCGCCTCGGCCGGGTTGAGCCGGCGCCGGTCGGCCAGGATCTCCCGCAGGGTCCGGCCGCGCACATACTCCATGACCAGGTACGGCAGACCGTTGTGACTGCCCTGGTCGTACACCGCGACGACGTTCGGGTGGGTCAACCGGGCGATCGTCTTGGCCTCGTCGGTGAACCGCTCGACGAAGCCCGAGAGCTGCCCCGGCGTACCGGAAGCCGGCGTGGAATGAATGATCTTGAGGGCGACGGTGCGTTCAAGGCGCTCGTCCGTGGCCGTATAGACCGTCGCCATGCCCCCGCGGGCCACCCGGGCGCGGACGCGGTAACGCCCGTCGACCAGTGAGCCCAGTAACGTGTCGGCGACTTGAATGTCCATCGGCAGGCAGTCTATGTCTCCACGGGTCGGCGGCAGAACAGGATGCCACCGCGACGGCCCCGGGATTGGCATCCCCCAGCGTAACCGGGTGTTTCCCGGCCGGTAACCCACCGCGTACCGGGGCGGGTGACCGGGCGTTTCCCGGCTCTTCGTCCGCCGCGTACCGGAGGTGTCGCCCGACCGGGGGACCGTTTGGCGCCGCCGGCCGGTCTCGTGCGAGGGTGGACGGGTGAGTGGACCGATTTCCGCGGCGACGGACCGGCCCGGCCCGACCGGCCCGGAGAACTGGCTGACCCTGCCCGACGTGGCCGAACGACTGGACGTACCCAT
Organism: Plantactinospora sp. A48; assembly: GCF_055793945.1. Lineage (NCBI taxonomy): Bacteria > Bacillati > Actinomycetota > Actinomycetes > Micromonosporales > Micromonosporaceae > Plantactinospora > Plantactinospora sp. A48. The sequence continues at coordinate 47,497 of NZ_JBTIXF010000004.1, forward strand.
CACCCGGGTGCATCGGATGATCCGGGAGGGGCAACTGATCGCCGTACCCCGGGACGGGGTGCGGCGGGTTCCGGCCGAACTGGTGGCCAACCAGACGGTGCTCAAGCACCTGCCGGGCATCCTCACCCTGCTGCGCGACTCCGGATACGACGACGAGGAGATCGTGGGCTGGCTCTACGCGCCCGACGACAGCCTGCCCGGCACCCCGGCGGCGGCCCTCGGCGGTGACCTGGCCCGCGAGGTGAAGCGCCGGGCCCAGGCAATCGGTTTCTGAGCCGGCCGACACCGTGGGACACCTCGGGTACCTCGCCGTGCTCGCCGGCTGCCTGGTCTGCGCGCTCTGGCTGGAACCGGTGCTCCGGGTCAACGTGCTGCGCCGCTGGCGCCGGCTGATCCTGACCGTGCTACCCGTGGTGCTGGTCTTCTCGCTGTGGGACATCGCGGCCATCGCCGCCGGCCACTGGACCTTCGACCCGGAACAGACCACCCGGGTACGCCTGCCCGGCGGACTGCCGCTGGACGAGGTGCTCTTCTTCGTCGTGGTGCCGGTCTGCGCCATCCTCGGCTTCGAGGCGGTCCGCGCCGTCCGACGGTGGCCGGCGGGCGACGAGCCTCCGGCCCCCGGAACCGCCCCGCCCCCGCCCGCCGGGACCGCCCCGCCCCCGCCCGCCGGGACCGCCACGCCGCCTCCCGCCGGGACCGCCACGCCGCCTCCCGCCGGGACCGCCACGCCGCCGGCGGCCGGGGCCGAGGAGTCGTCCGGTGGGCGACGGTGAGCGCGGTATGACGTACACCATGGCGGCGGTGCTCGGGGTGGCCGGCGCGGTGCTGCTCGACGTGGTGGTACTACGGACCCGGCTGGTGCGCCGACGGGTCTTCTGGGCCACCTACCCGATCATCATCTTCTTCCAGCTGCTCTCGAACGGCATCCTGACCGGCCGGAACATCGTCCGGTACGACCCAGCCGCGATCATCGGCCTGCGCCTGGTGTACGCGCCGGTGGAGGACCTGCTGTTCGGGTTCGCGGTGGTGCTGCCCACCCTGTCGGTGTGGATCTGGCTCGGCCGCCGGGGTGTGCAACGCACCCCGCTGGCTGGCGAGGGAAGCCCGCTGCTGCGCCTGCTCGACCGCCGCCGCAGGTAAGGAAGGGCACCTTGTTATCGCTTTCGGTATAGCAAGGGCCCCCTTTTAACGCAGGCATCCACCACCGCACGCCAGAGCCGCGCCGCGCTTGGGCGCCACTGCCGTGCCACGGCGCGCTCGGTGAGGTGTACGCCAGGTACCTCACCCGGACCGACTGAGGTACCTGGCGTACACCTCGGTAGGGCCGACCGGGTGCGGGCTTTACTCAAGCATGGTGTTGTCGCGCTTTCGGGGCGTTGAGCGCCGGACCGCCGCTGTGACGACGGCCAGCACGACCAGCGTGTCGAACAGCGCACCGGGCAGTTTGGTCAGCACCGCCAGTCCGAGACCGTCGGGCAGCACGAGGAAGCCGAGCGCCACCGTCACCAGTGCCACCCGCCGGATCCACCGGGGCTCGGTCAGGGCGGCCGCGAGGACCGCGAGCGCGGCCAGGGCGTACCAGGGATAGAACACCGGGGACAGCACGGCCAGGGCCGCGAAGCTGATTCCGCAGGCCAGCACCACCGTCCGGCGGACGTTGGCGGCGCCGCCCGACTCCCGGGCGGCTGGCGACCCGTCGGGCGGCGGGCGGAGTACCGCCCGGGTGGCTCGGGTGAGTGCCACCAGCACCACGACGAGCAGGGCGAGCAGTCCACAACCGCGTGCGACGGCCACCGCGAGATCGACATCGTCGGGGTGGCCCGTCAGCCGCAGGGCGTACCCGGCCGTCATGCCGAGGCCGGTCGGTAGCGATGTCCACTGCACGAGCCGTCCCGTGTCGGACAGTGCCCCGACCCAGCCCAGGCCGAGACCGGTGGCCACGCTCAACCCCGCGAACGCCACCACCGCGCCGCCGAGCACCCCGCCGGCCGAGCGGGCGAGCCCCAGCCAACCCGAGCCCCGATGCCAACCCGGTCCGCCGCCGCCCGGCCCGCTGTGCCCGCCCGGCCTGCTGCGTTCGCCCGGGTCCCCGCCGAGCAGGATCGCGAACGGCAGGCCGACGATCGCGGTGACCTTCACGGCGACGGCGAGCCCCACCAGCACCCCGGCGAGCGGCAGCACCCACCAACGTCGCGACCACCGCCACCGCCGGGACGACCACCACCACCGCCGGGACGACCACCGCCGTGACCACCACGACTGCCGCGACCACCATGACCGCCACCATGACCGGCGCGGCTCTGTCCCGGCGGCGGGTGCCGTACCGGCTCCGGCGGCGAGTGCCAGCCCGGCGATCAGCAGACCCACCATCGGGCCGTCGTTGTGGGCGCCCGCCACCAGATGTACGGCGGCTACCGGGGAGAGGAGTCCCAGCCAGATGGCGGTCCGCCCGTCGGAGCCGCAGCGGCGGGCCAGCGCGGGTAGCGCCACCGCCAGCAATGCCCCACCGGCCAGCGCCAGCAACCGGAACAGACCGACGGCCACCAGCAGTTGGGCATCCACCGACCCACCTACCGCCCGCGTCGCGGCGACCACCAGACCGGCGAGCATCACGGCCAGTGGGCCGTACGGGGTGGGGGTGTCCCGCCACAGCGCCGGCACCGCGTCCGCCCACGGACAACCCCCGCCGGCGGCCCCGACCGCGTACGGGTTGGCGCCGTCGAGCCAGAGCGAACCCTGGCAGGCGTACGCGTAGACGTCGCGACTGGCCAGCGGCGGCGCCACGAGCAGCGGTAGCGCCCACAGCACGCCGGTGACCAGCAGCCATCGCACCGACGCCACCGGTCCACCTCGGTGAGCCGTGACCCGGTCCGCCGACCCGGCTGTGACCCGGTCCGCCCACCCGGCTGCCTGGCCTGCCTCTTCGGGAGAGCCGAGTCTGCCGGGAGTCCCGCCCAGCAGCCACCAGGCGACGACCAGCGCGATCAGACCGATGGCGCAGGTCGTCAGGCCGAGCCAGTACCCGCCGGCGGTCGACGCGCCCCGGGCACCGCTGGCGTCGGCCGAGCCGGGTAACGCTCCGGCGGCCCAACCACCGGCGCTGAGCAGGGTCGTACCGGCCAGCCCGAGCAGCCGGGGACCGCGACCCGGTCGGCCGGTCGGCACGCCCACGGCGGCTCAGTCGGCCCGGCGGGTGGCCACGTAGGCCAGGTCGACCAGCACCCGTTCGGCCTCCGGGTCCAGCTCCGTGCCGGTCAGCGCGGACAGCGCCGACTCGGTCAGCGTGGTGATCCGCTCCTCGGTCCGGGCCAGCGCGCCGCTGTCCCGGATCGCCGCCCGCAGCCGGTCGACGGTTTCGGCGTCCAGGTCCGGGTCGCCGAGCCGGTCGGTCAGCAGCGCCCGCCCCGCCGGATCGGCCATCGCCAGGGTTGCCGCCACCAGCCAGGTGCGCTTGCCTTCTCGCAGGTCGTCACCGGCGGGCTTGCCGGTCTGCTCGGGGTCGCCGAACACGCCCAGGATGTCGTCCCGGAGCTGGAACGCCTCGCCCAGCGGCAACCCGTACCCGGAGTAGGCCCGGCGGACCGGTTCCGGCGCGTCGGCCAGCGCGGCGCCCAGCAACAGCGGCCGTTCCACCGTGTACTTGGCCGACTTGTACCTGGCGACCTTGCTGGCCCGCTCGACGGTGGTGTCCTCGCTGGCCTGGGTGAGGACGTCCAGGTACTGCCCGACGGTGACCTCCGTGCGCATCTCGTCGAAGACCGGTCGGGCCCGGGCCACGGTGGCCGGTTCGAGCCCGCCACCGTGCAGCAGTTCGTCGGACCAGACCAGGCACAGGTCACCGAGCAGGATCGCGGCGGCCTCGCCGAAGGCGTCGGGGCTACCGGCCCAGGCCGCGGCCCGGTGCCGGCGGGCGAACCGTCGGTGGACCGCGGGTTCGCCCCGGCGGGTGTCCGACCGGTCGATCAGGTCGTCGTGGATCAGGGCACTGGCCTGTACGAACTCCAGCGCCGCGAGGGTCGTCACGAGCTGGTCGGAGTCGATGCCGCCGGCACCCCGGTAGCCCCAGTACGCGAAGGCCGGTCGCAGCCGCTTGCCGCCGCCCAGCACGAACGCCTCCAGCGCGTCGGCCACCGGCAGCAGCGCGTCGTCCACCGCGGACATCCACCGCCGCCGGTCGGACAGGAACGCGGCCAGCGCCTTGTCGATCCGCTGGCGGAGGCCGGCACGGTCGACCGGGGGGACGGGGGCTGTCTGCGTCACCCCATGACGCTATCCGTTCCACGGGCCGGCCACCGCTGCGGCCCGGCAGTCGGACACCGACAACCACCGGCGGATTCATCGGGCGTCCCGGCCCGGTGCCGGCAGCCAGTGCCGCAGCGTCCGGGCGGCGGTCAGGTGCCGGCGTACCCGGGGTTCGGCGCTGTGCCGGGCGAGCCGCGCCCGCAGGTCCGCCAGCTCGGCCGTGGCCCGGACCGAGCCGGCGCGTACCGTGGCCAGCAGTGCCGCGTCGGCGACCGCGCAGGCCCGGTCGATCTCGCCCAGTTGCAGGCAGGCCCGAGCCCACCAGGCGCCGCGCAGGGCCCGGCTACGCGGGGTTCCGCCGTGCCGTACCGCCGCCGCCAGCAGCGGTTCCGCGCGCCGCGGCCGGCCGGCCGCGACCAGGCACCGGCCGGTCATGGCGGCCAGTTCGGCGTCGTCCAGCCAGTACAGCCAGCCGGGCTCGTGGTCGGGTTCCCGGGCCGCGGCGGCCCGGCCGGCCGCTGTGAGGGCCGTCCCGGCCAGGTCACGTCGCCCGCCGAGTGCGGCGGCGAACGCGAGGCGGTGCAGCAGTAGGGCGCGCAGTCCGGCGGGTGCGTCCGCGCCCAGCCCGGCCAGGGCGAGCCGGGCCAGCAGCAGCGCGGGCTCCGCGTGGCCCAGGCCAGCCAGCAGGTGACTCGCACAACCCAGGGCGTACGCCCCGAGTGGCCGGTCGCCGGCCGCCGTGGCCAGGCCCAACGCCCGCCGGTACGCGGCCAGCGCGGCGATCGGTTCGCCGGCGTCGGCGGCCAGCCACCCGGTCAACTGGGCCGCCTCGGCTGCGATCCGCAGCCGGGCCGGGGAGACCGGCGGGCCCGGACGGGCGGCCGGGCGCCCGGTGTCCTGGTGCGCCGAGCCGAGCAGCGGGCCGAGCCGGACCCGGCCCAGCGGGTAGAGGTCGGCGCCCCCGACCAGGTCGTCGAGCCGGCGCAGCGCGGTCAACTCGGCCGCCGCGTCGTCCGTGCCGGTGCCCGTGCCGGTGCCGGTGCCCGTGCCTGTGCCCGTGCCTGTGCCGGTGCTCGACGTGGCCGGCGCAGCTCGGCCCGCGGCCAGCCAGGCGTGCGCCGCCAGTACGACCCGCCGGATCACCCGTCCCGGGTCGCCGGCCCGATCCGGCCCGGCGGCCACGGCCCGGCTGGCGACCGCCGCCATGGTCAGATCGTCCACCGGCATCTCCAGCACGGCGGCGAGCCAGCCGAGCCAGAATTCTCCCGGTACCCGGCGTTGACGTTCCCATCGGGAGATCTCATGCCGGGTGATGGTGGGCACTCCCGAGGCGGCGCAGAGCCGTTCGGCGAGCCCGAGCTGGCTCCAGCCCAGGGCGGTGCGCCGGGCGACCAGCAGTGGGCCCAGCAGGGGCGTACCGGCGCTCGGGAGAGTCGTGGCTCGGGGATCGGTGCGCTGGCGGTGGCGGGCGAGGTGGCGGTGGTCGTCGGCTGGTACGGATGCGTCGGGCACGGTCATCAGCGGTCCTCGGGTGCGACTGGTCGGTGCCGACCCCCGTCCGGTGACGCCGCGTGGGGTGGCGACGCCGTCGGACCCGGCCGCCGTTCGGATGACGGCCGTGGCGCGTGGCCCCGGAGCGGCGAACCGCCCCCACGCGCCATCCGAGTTCTATCGCCCCGGTACGACGTTCCTCCGCTGGCGCAGTGAGATCGCTGGTCAACGGTGGTGTGGATCTTGGCGGGGATGGGCCTTGGCACCCACGATGCGCACTCTTGTTGACGATGTCAATAGTCTGCGTCGTTGTCGGCATGAAGACCCACCGACGCTGTCTACCGTCAATGACGTGGAGTTGGTGGGCGTAGCTGAGATCCGGCACATGCTCGGGGGTGTCTCCCGGCAGCGGGCCAGCGTGGTCGCAAACCAGCGCAACTTCCCGGAGCCCGTGGCCGTGTTGGCGATGGGGAAGGTGTGGCGGAGGTCGGACGTCGAGGCGTGGATCCGCGAGCACCGCCCCGAACTGGCCGGCGGCTGAGCCGTACCCGCTGATCGCCCGACCGGACCCGGCGCGACCCCGACCGCCCGGTCCGACGGGCCCCACGGCGGTCGTGGTGATGGGCCTACGACACAGAGTGGGATCAACGTGGCACGGGCCGTCCTGGACGGTAGTGTCGCAGCGTGGCCCTCGGTCTTCCCTCCGTCCTGCCCCGGTCGCAGCCGTCGATCGGGGATCTGGTGCGCGGTGGGCCCACCTTCTCGTTCGAGTTCATGCCGCCCCGGACGCCGGACGGCGAGCGACTGCTCTGGCAGACCGTCCGGGAACTCGAACCGCTGCTCCCGTCCTTCGTCCCGGTCACCTACGGTGCCGGCGGGTCGAGCCGGGACACCACGGTGGCGGCCACCGAGCGGATCGCCACCGAGACCACCCTGCTGCCGATGGCGCACCTCACCGCCGTCAACCATTCGGTTGCCGAGTTGCGCAACGTCATCGGCCGGCTGGCCGCGGTCGGGGTCCGCAACATCCTCGCGGTCCGCGGTGACCCGCCGGGTGACCCGAACGGCGAGTGGGTCCAGCATCCCGAGGGCGTCCTCTACGCCGACGAACTGGTCCGACTCATCCGTGAGTCGGGCGACTTCAGCGTCGGGGTCGCGGCCTTCCCGTACAAGCACCCGCGCTCGCCGGACATCGAGTCCGACACCCGGAACTTCGTCCGCAAGTGCCGGGCCGGTGCCGACTTCGCGATCACGCAGATGTTCTTCGACGCCGACGACTACCTGCGACTGCGGGACCGGGTCGCCGCCGCCGGCTGCGACACGCCGATCCTGGCCGGCGTCATGCCGGTGACCCGGATGGGCACCATCGAGCGGTCGGAGAAGCTGTCCGGGGCGCCGTTCCCGCGCCACCTGGCCGACCGGTTCGACCGGATCGCCGACGACCCGGTGGCGGTGCGCCAACTCGGCATCGAGGTGGCCGACGAGATGTGCCGCCGGCTGCTCGACGAGGGCGTGCCGGGCATCCACTTCATCACCCTGAACCGTTCCACCGCGACCCGTGAGGTCTGGCGACAGTTGCGGGGCTGACCCCGGTCGACCGCCACCCGGGGACACCGTGCACCGTTAGGGCGTGGTGGGCACACCGATGACCTGGGACGAGTACGCGACCACCTGGGCGCGCCTGCACGGCGGCTTCGACCCACGGCTGGCCACGCCGGTCGTGCGCGGTTGGCTCCGCTCGGCCTACCTGCTGGGGTACGTCCTCGGCCGGCTGCGCGTACCGCCCAACGCGGTCACGGTGGCCGGCATGGTGATCTGCGCCGCCGTACCGGTGGTGGCCGTCCGGTCCGCCGGAGGCGCGTTGCTGGGCGCCGGTCTCGTGCTGCTGGCCGGGGTAGCCGACAGCGCCGACGGGGCGGTCGCCGTGGTGACCGGCCGCACCAGCCGACTCGGGTACGTCTACGACTCGGCCGCCGACCGGTTCGGCGAGGCCGCCTGGCTGACGGCGTTCTGGCTGGTCGGCGCGCCCGGCCCGCTGGTGGTGGCCGCCGGTGCGATCTCCTGGCTGCACGAGTACGTCCGGGCTCGGGCCGTCGCCGCCGGGATGAAGGAGATCGGCACGGTGACCGTGGGGGAGCGGCCGACCCGGGTCTCCGTGGCCCTGGTCGGGCTGCTGGCGTCCGGGGCGGCCGGCCTCATCGAGCCGGATCTGGCGGCCGGCACCATGACCGTGGTGACGGCGGTCTGGGTGCTGCTGGCCAGCTTCGGGATCCTCCAACTGCTCGCCGCGGTCCGCCGTTCCCTGCCCTGACACCCGGTCCGCCGCTGCTGTCCCGCCCGCCCCGGCCGCCGTTCCCGACTGCCCGGTCCGCCGCTTCCGGCCGCCGGGTCCACTGGTCCCGGCCGGCCGGCCGGCCGGCCGGTCCGCCGCTTCCGGTCGGCTCGATCGGGGGGAGGGGGCGGATGTTCAGGCCGGGCCGATGGTGTCGGCGACGATCTGGGCCGACAGGGTGACCATGGGCAGCCCGCCACCGGGATGGGTGGAGCCGCCGACCAGGAACAACCCGTGCGCCGGGCCCCGGTTGGGCGGCCGGAGCAGGCCGCCGGCCGTACCGTAGATCGCGCCGCCCGGCGCCGCCGTCGCCATGGCCAGATCGGCCGGGCTGCGGACCTCGGAGAACAGCAACCGGTCCCGGACGTCGACCCCGCGCTCCGCGAGCACCGCCAGGATCCGGTCACCGTACGCCTCGGCCACCCCCGGCCGGCGCCAGTCCACCGCCCCGGTCGAGGTGCCCTGCCGGGCGGCGTTGACCAGCACGAACCACGCCTCGTGCCCGGCCGGCCGGACCAGCGGATCATCGGCCACCGTGACGAACACCGTCGGGTCGGCCGCCGGTCGGGCGGGTAGCCCGCGCCCCGGATCGCCGAACACCGCGTCGAACTCGGCGTCGTAGTCGCGCGGAAAGAACACGTTGTGGTGGGCCAACCCGGACGAGCCGCGTACCCCGAGCAGCAGCACGAAACCGGCCAGGCTGCGGTCGGCCAGCCGGGCCAGCCGGGCCGGGCTGGGCAGCAGGTCCCGGTACACGGTCAGCGCGTCGGTGTTGGCGACCACCACGTCGGCGCGGACCGGCGCGGCGGCGCCGGCGAGGCGTACCCCCTGGACCCGCCCGCCCGCCGCGTCGATGGCGGTCACCGCGGTGCCGGTCTGCACGACCACGCCCAGGTCCAGGCAGCGGGACAGCAGCGCGTCGGCGAGCGTGCCCAGCCCGCCCCGCAGGTACCAGCCGCCGAACGCCAACTCGGCGTAGGGAACCGCGACCAGCGCGGCCGGGGCCCGGCGCGGGTCGGCCCCGGTGTACGTGGCGTACCGGTCGAGCAGGGTGCGCAGCCGCGCGTCGCGCAGGTAGCGGCGGCCCAGTCCGCGCAGCGTCTGCCCCGGCCCGATCGCGGCCAGGTCGCCGAACCGCCAGGCCAGGCTGGCCAGCGAGAGCGGCGAGTCGACCCGGCTGCGCAGGATGTCCCGCCAGGAGGCGTCCCAGACCCGCGCGGCGCGCCGCCACAGCCGCTGCCAGTCGGTGGCGGCCCCGGCGCCGAACGCGGCACCGATCCGGTCGGCGAAGACCGCCGGGTCGGAGCAGGAGTCGAGGCTCGTTCCGTCGGCGAAACTGTGCCGGACGATCGGGTCCAGCGGCACCAGGTCGAGGTATTCGTCCAGCTTGGCGCCGGTGGCCTCGAACAGTTCCGCGAAGACCTGCGGCAGGGTCAGCAGGCTCGGGCCGGTGTCGAAGCCGAAGTCACCGACCTCGGTGTGCCGGGTGTACCGGCCGAGCTTGCCGCCGACCACGTCGGACCGCTCGAACACCGTGACGTCGTGGCCGGCGGCGGCCATCCGGGCCGCCGCGGCCAGCCCACCGACTCCGGCGCCGATCACCACCACCCGGCTCACTGTTCCCCCATCCGACGCGTTAACCGGGGGCCCTTCCGCTACCGAAAACGATAAGAGGGGGCCCTTCCTTACAGCACAGGACGGCCGCGCCAGAACAATCGGCGCGTCCTCCGCAGATGGTACGACCGGAGCGTGAGCCAACCGAGCAGCGCGACCGACAGCGGATGTGCCAGTGCGTCCGGCCACCACCGACCGCCGGTGGCCCGGGCGCTGACGATCCGGCCGGCCACCCCGACCAGGTACCCGACCAGGGACACGAGCGCGACCCAGCCCCGGCCGGCCAGCGCGGCGCCCAGGGCCAGCGGCAGCGGCGCGGTGTAGAGCGCCAGCAGCAGCGTCATCACCAGGGTGGCCGAGACGGGGGAGCCGAAACTCGCCCAGAGCGACTTGGTGTAGCCGTCCCGCAACTGCGCCCAGGAGCCGTACATCCGGCACGACGCCAGCGCGGACCCGTCGGCCAGCGCGATCCGGCCACCCGAGCGTTTCACCGCGCGGGCCAGCTCGACGTCCTCCAGGATCCGGTCCCGGACCGCGCCGTGCCCGCCGGCCGCCGTGTAGCCGGTCCGGTCCACCACCAGGAACTGCCCGCCGGCCGCCGCCAGGGACGGGCGGCGGGAACGCTCCATCGCGCGCAACGGCAGGAAGGTCAGCCACAGCCACTGCAACAGCGGCTGCGCCAGCCGTTCACCGACGGACTCCGCCTCGATCCGCGGGTACGGCGACAGCAGCGTCACCCCCGCACCGCGCAACTCGGCCACCGCGGCGGCCACCGCGTGCGGGGCGAGCACCACGTCCGCGTCCACGAAGACCAGCACGGTGGCCGCCGGGTCCGCGTGCCCGGCCAACTGCTGGCAGGCGTACGGCTTGCCGAGCCAGCCGGCCGGCGGTGGTGTCCCGGTCACCAGCCGCAGTCGGGGGTCCCCGGCGGCCACCCGGCGGACCACCTCGGCGGTACCGTCGGTCGAACCGTCGTCGAGCACCACGATCTCCAACTCCGGCACCCCGCGCTGGGCCAGCAGGGCGCGCAGGCACGGCGTGACCCGGTCCGCCTCGTCCCGCAGCGGCAGCAGCACGGCGACCCGCTCGGCCGACCGGTCGGGCCCGGACGAAGGCCGGCGCAGCCAGCGGCCCGCGTTCACCATCGTGTGCGCGGTCAGCCCGGTCACGACGGCGGTGAGCACGATCGCGACGGCGAGCCAGACGCTCATGCCGGCGTCCGGGTCGCCGGCCGGTCGGAGGCGGGTCGACGCCGGGACCGCAGCAGGGTCACGGCCAGCGGAACGGCCACGGTGCCCATCGCGGTCGCTCCCCACACCGCCGACGCGGGCAGGCCCAGGAAGACCGCGTGGGCCAGCACGCTTGCCGCGTAGGTCCACAGGTACAGGGCGTACATCGGCGCGTCGCCGACGCCGTCCGCGCCGTCCTTCGCCGGTCCGGTGCCGGGGTGGGCGCTGGCCGGTCCGGTGGCGGGGTGGGCGCTGGCCGGTCCGGTGGCGGGGTGGGCGATGGTTGGTCCGGCGGGGTGGGCGACGGCCGGTCCGGCGGCGGGGCGGAGCAGGGCCATCAGCGCGACGGCGAAGAGCAGCCAACCCAGGTAGTTGCTGACCGGGATGCCGGGGACGCCGGGCAGCGCGGGCGTGCGGTCGTGCCAGGTCCAGTAGCCCTCCGAGACCATCTGCGGGTCGAGGAAGACGTCCCAGGCGGCGAGGCCGACCCCGGCGAGCACCACCCGCGCCACGGCCGGTCCGGCCCCATTCCAGTCCCACAGGCCCCGGCGCGGCAGGTCCCGGCGCGGCAGATCTTGGACGTGAACCGTTCGCGGCGAACGGTTTACGTCCAAGATCTGGAGATGACCGGCCCTGGCGGGAGCGGTGCTGAGCCGGAGCGCGGCCAGCCAGGCGGGCCAGGCCATCCAGGTCCAGGCCAGCGGGATCACCAACGGCACCCCGGCCAGCTCCGGCCCGAGGGCGCCGGGATAGTCGTACCGGCCGAAGGGCACCCCGGTGGCCACGCCGATCGCCTCCACGGCGAACCCGCCGCCGGTGGTCACCAGCACGAGCGCGGCGGCCACCCGAGGACCACGGCTGAGCAGGGCATGGCTCACCGACAGCAGGTAGCCGAGCAGCACGGTGGCCACCGTGAACCGGGCCCGGGTGGTGCCGCCGGTGAGTGGATAGCAGACCTGGGCCAGCACCAGCGTCCCGAGCAGCAACCAGGACAGCCCGGTCCGCCAGATCGGTCGGCCCAGGCGGCCGGCGGTCATTCGGCCGGCCGGTCCAGCGGCAGTTCCCGGTCCAGCGGCAGTTCCCGGCCCAGTACCGCGAACGACCGCTCGTCGCCCGGGAAGTAGAAGTTCCGCAGTGCGTCCACGAAACCGAACCGGCGGTACAGCCGCCAGGCCCGGGAGGTCCGCTCATCGGCCTCGGGGGTCGACAGTAGCGCGCTGTTGCCCTCGGCCATCCGCAGCAGCGCGGACAGTTGCCGGGCGCCCAGCCCGTGTCCCTGGGCGGCCGGCCGGACGTGCAGCTCCACCACCTCGAAGCAGTCCGGGAACCACAGTTTGCGCTGGTCGTCGGCGAGCGCGCCGAACACCTGGTCGTGCCACCACTGGCCCGGGGCGGACAGGTAGCCGTACCCGAAACCGGCCAGCCGGCCGTCGGTGGTCAGCGTGGCGACGGCGCGGAACCCGGGTCGGCGCAGATGGGTGGCGATGTACCCCCGGCGGGCCTCCAGCAGTTCCGGACGGTAGCCCATGGCCTCGCCGTAGACGGCGACCACGTCGTTCAGCCGCCGGGACAGGTCGTCCGGCCGCCACGGCACCAGCCTCATCCTCGTGCGCTCCTCGTCCTCGACCGCCCGGTGTCGGTCGCCGTCATCGTTCGTCCACCAGCCACGATCATGATGGACGCCCGTCCATGCCGATCATGATGGCCGGTCGTCCGTCATCCAGCCCAGCACCGTCCGGTCGCCGTGTACAGCCCGTACGGTGAACCGGGCGAACAGCTCCTCGGCGTACCAGTCCGCCACCGGGGTACGGTCGACCGCGGCCCGGTGCTCCGGCCGACGGTACGCGAAGTCGACCAGGTCAGCCGGGCTGCGCCACACGCTGATCGTGCCCTGCCAGCCGAGCGGTGCCTCGCCCACGCCGAACCGGGCCAGCAGACCGGGCGTACCGGTCAGGGCCGTGGCCACCGGCGGCACCGCGCGCCAGAAGGTGGCCGCGCGGGTCGGCCGTAGCCGGGCCCGGGTGAGCGCCAGCACCGGCCCGTCGGTACGACCGCCGGCCGGGTTCCCGAACGGCTCGACCCCGGACCACCGGCCGCGACTGCTCAACGGGCCCAGATCCAACCGCGCGCCGCTGATGCTCAGGGCCGACCAGGCCCGACCGACCGGAGTGTCGTCGAAGCCGGCGACCCGCGCCGGATCGTCCCAGACGACCAGCGCCGCCCACCGGGTGAGATCCGCGTCCGACGGGCCGAAGCTGGTACCCGTACCGGTGCCGAGCAGCTTGCCGAACCGTACCCCCGGGGTGGCGCGCAGCCGGCGTCGGTCGCGGGCCATGCGCCACAGCGCCCGGGGCAGCGCGCCGCGGCCGATCCGCCAGACGTGCAGGGTGACCAGCCCCGGCACGGCCGCCGAACGGCCCGCTCCGGCCTCCGGATGGTCCGGTGCCGGTGTCCGCCGGTCGGGGTCGGTCACGCCACCTCGGTCGGGGCGCCCGAGGTGATCCGCACCAGTTCGGCGTAGGTGGTCGGGAAGACCGCCCGGGGTACGCCACCGGCCGCCCAGATCTCGTCGTACGCGGCCAGCGCGGTGTCGACCAGGGTGCGTACCTGGCTCGGGTGGCCGATCGGGGCGACCCCGCCGATCGGCTGCCCGGTGTGCTCGCGGACGAACTCCGGGGTGGCCCGTTTGAGGCTGGTCACGCCGATCCGCGCGGCCAGGCCGGCGGTGTCCACCCGGTGCGCGCCCGAGGTGAGCACCAGCAGCGGCGCCCCGTCAGCGTTGAAGATCAGCGAGTTGGCGATCTGGCCGACCTGGACGCCGAGCGCGTCGGCCGCGGCCTGTGCGGTGTGTACGGCGTCGGGCAGTACGCGAACCCGACTCGGATTCTCCGCGCCGTCCCGGGCCGCGGCCTTGTCCAGCGCGTCCTGCACCGCCAACACGTTCGGATGCGATTCCATGCCGCCATCTTTCCCGCCGTACCCGTCGGGTTGGCCATCGGGTCGACTGCCGGCCCGCCGTCGGCTACCGCGTGTAGATCATGGAATCCTGCTGCCCCTCCAGCGGTAGCAGAATTCCATGATCTCGTTGCCGCACCGCGGCGCACCGCGGCGCGGTGGCGGCGGGTGGGGGCGGGCGTCTGGGCGCGACGTGGCTCAGCCCAGGTGGGCGGCGTCGAGGGCGGCCTGGAGGGATTCCAGGTACCCGTCGCTGGTTACGGTGGCACCGGAGACGGACTGGATCTGGGCGCTCTGTGCGGTCAGCACCTCCTGCTTGAGGATGGGCACGGCGTAATTGTTGATCTGCTGGTCCCGGAAGTTGTTGTCCGGCACCTGGACGGTCTGGACGTCCGTGATCCTTCCGCCGGAAACGGTGATCCGTACCTGTACCGGACCCCATCGGGTCTGCGCCACGGACCCGTCATAGCTGCCATTCTTCGCCGCGCCGCCCGAGGTCGACCCCGAGCCGCCCGAGGTCGACCCCGAGCCGCCCGAGGCCGAGCCTGAGTTGCCCGAGGTCGAGCCTGAGCCGCCCGAGGTCGAGCCCAAGCCGCCCGGAGACGAGTCGGACCCGGCGGCGGTGTCGCCGGTCAGTGTGGCCGCCGAACTGTCACCGCCCACGCCCATGGTGCTGGTCCGGTAGCTGAACAGCAGCACCACCGCGGCCACCGTCGAGACCAGCCAGAGGGTGATCCGTCGCATGTCAGTCTCCTTGTTCGGTCATCGGCCGCGGGCGTCCGTCGGAAAGTGGGAGGCGAGTCCGGTCGCCTGAGCGCCATCACCAGGAGAAACGTTCCAGGTGTACGTGCGGTGCCGGCACTCCGGCCGCCGCGACCGCCTCGCGGGCCGCCTCGGTCCACCGTTGCGGCCCGCAGACGTAGACGTCGTGCCGGTCGATGTCCGGGGTGATCCAGCGCAGCGCGTCGAGGTCGGAGACGTGCGCGCAGTCGCGGGGTAGCCAGGATCGCCGGGAGGATCGCGGTCCGAGCAGGTAGTGGACCCGAATTCCGCGGTACGCCGCGAGCCGCTCGATCTCGTCCCGGAAGGTCAGGTCGGCCAGGCTCCGGGCCCGGTAGACCAGCACCGCCTGGCCGGGGGCGTACGGCAGTTCGTGCAGCAGTGCCAGCAGCGGCGTGACGCCCACCCCGCAGGCCAGCATGGTGACCGGGCCGCCGCGC
The DNA here is from genome assembly GCF_055793945.1 of Plantactinospora sp. A48. Taxonomy (NCBI): domain Bacteria; kingdom Bacillati; phylum Actinomycetota; class Actinomycetes; order Micromonosporales; family Micromonosporaceae; genus Plantactinospora; species Plantactinospora sp. A48. Next base: position 62,583 of record NZ_JBTIXF010000004.1, read on the forward strand.
CAGGTCTCACCGGTGAGCCGGCCGTACGGGCCCTCGATCAGTACCTTCGTGCCGGGGCGCAGCCGGGCCACCCGGGCGCTGCCGTCGCCGAGGTCCTTGACGGTGATCCGCAGCCGGTCGCCGTGCGGCGGGGCGGACAGCGAGTACGGGTGTGCGCGGGACCAGCCGGCACCGTCCAGGAAGCGCCAGCAGAAGAACTGGCCGGCCCGGACCGGCAGCCGGTCCAGCCGCCGGCCGCGCAGATACACCGAGGTCACCCCGGGTGACTCGGGGACCACCGCGGTCACCTCCAGTCGGTGCCGGGCGCTGCGCCAGGCCGGTACGCCGAGCCGGAACACCAGCACGCTGCCGGCGGCCGACAGGTACAGCGTCCACCAGTACGCGCGGGCGGCGGGCGAGGAGACGAAGTCCGCGCCGGTCCAGAGTTGGTGCGGTAGCGCGAGGGCGGTGCCCAGGTATGCGTAAAGGTGCAGCAGGTGCCAGGACTCGTAGCGCAACCGGCGCCGGGCCGCGCGCAGCGACGTGACCACCACCATGACCAGCAGCGCCAGCGCCGCCGTGGCCAGCAACATCCCCGGGTACGCGGCGACCAGCAGCCAGCTCTGTCCGAGCAGCCCGGTGCGGGTGGTGGCCGCGTAGCCGACCGTGGTCAGCGTCACGTGCCCGAGCAGCAGGTTGAACGAGGTGAACCCGGCCAGCCGGTGCCAGCGGGCGATCCGGTCCTGGCCGTGGCCGCGCTCGATCCACGGCACCCGGGCCATCAGCACGACCTGGATCAGCATCAGGTCGGCCGACAGCAGGCCGGCGAGCCGGCCGGCGGAGGTGAGGCCCGGTCCGGTACCACCGACGAGTTCCTGCAGCCCTCGGTTGGCGACCCAGAATGCGGTCACGATGACCAGGCTGATCAGCGCGGCGCTGCCGGCGAGATCGGCCCACCAGCGGGGGGTCACCGGGAGCCGGCGGCCGGCGTGCGGCGGGATGAGGGTGGCGGCGCTCATCGGGCCGGCCGGGAGGCCACCGGTTCGGGCGGTGGGGCTCATCGGGCCGGCCGGGAGGCCACCGGTTCGGGCGGTGGGGCTCATCGGGCCGGCCGGGAGGCCACCGGTTCGGGCGGTGGCGCCAGTGTCGAATCGCTCATGACGTCGATGGTGCGCGGCTGGTTTTGGCGCAATCTTGGTGGAGCCTGTGACCCGACTGTGCGGGGCGCTCATCTCGGAATCGTCGCCCACCGGCCCTTTCCCGACCCTTCTGCGGATTCCGGCTCGGGCTGTCCGGCGGGCCCGTGCGTCGGTCCCGGCGACGTTGCGTTTTTGTCGGAGGCACGGTGTACTGTCATCAGTAGTTAGAACGCGTGTTCGATCAAATCGTACGCTCGTTCTAGCGGGGAAAGGCGTGTTCGCGGCACGGCCTTTCCCGGTGCGGTTTTCGCGGACCGCACGGGTCCGGGCAGTCGCGAGCCCGGCCCCCAGGCGGGCCGCCACCCGCCACCCACCGACCCCCGGGTGGTGGGTGACGGATCCGCCGGCTCGGCCGGTCGGGTGTGGTGTGGGGAAGCGTCCACATCCGACCGGCCAGCAACAACCGGTGCGCCTTCCTCCGCAGCCGGCTGGCTCGACCGTTATCGCGTCGCGCCGGGCATCCGGGCCCGACCGACGCGCGACCTGGTGACGCGGAGGAGACAGGCCATGCCGACCAGCCCGGTGCCGACCGTGCCGGCGCACATGCTGCCGCACCGCACCCCGACCCAGCTGCTCGTGATCGCCCGACGCGGGTTGGCGGAGGCTGCCCAGACCCGCCCCGACGGGCTGCGCTACGCCGCCGCCCACCTGGCCGCGCTGCGTGCCGCGGCCGCCATGCTGGCCGCCCGCGCCCGCCCCGCGCCCGTGCGGCGACAGCGGGTCACCAGCGTCTGGGCGCTGCTCGTGACGGTGGCTCCCGAGCTGGGCGAGTGGGCCTCCTACTTCGCCACCGGCGCGAGCAAGCGGGCCGCCGCCGAGGCGGGCATCCCCCGGGTGGTGACCGCCCGGGAGGCCGACGACCTGCTGCGCTCGGCGGAACAGTTCGTGACGTTGGTCGAGGACACCCTCGGGGTGGCCCACCAGCCAGCGCTCGACGGGCTGACCGCGGCCTGAGGCCGGACCGGTCGCACGACCAGGACGGCGGGGGCACCGAACACGAAACGGGGGGAGTGAGCCCATGGCGGGCCGGATGGTGATCGGTTCCGCCGCGTTGGCCGGGTTGGTCCGGCCGGCGAGCGAGTCCGCACCGGGCGGGCACCGGATGCTGCCCGTGTTGCCGGAACTGACCGGGCTGCTGCCCGGCCGGGGGTTGCGCCGGGGCAGCACGGTGGCCGTGGCCACCGGTCGGCCGGCCCCCGGCGGGGGCACCTCGCTGGTGCTGGCGCTGCTGGCCGAGGCGTCCCGCAACGGTTCGTGGTGCGCGGTTGTCGGAGTGCCCACGCTCGGCGCGGTGGCCGCCGCCGAGCTCGGCATCGCGCTCGACCGGCTCGCGCTGGTACCCAACCCGGGCCCGGAGTGGGCCACCGTCGTCGCGGCCCTGATCGACGGGGTGGACGTGGTGGTGGTCGCGGTGCCGGCCTCGGTCAGCGCCTCGGTCACCAGTCGACTGGCCGCGCGGGCCCGGCAGCGCGGCAGCGTGCTCGTCCCGTACGGCCGGTGGGACGGCGCGGACCTCAATCTCCAGGTGCTGCGCGGGGTCTGGGAGGGCCTTGGTCAGGGACGGGGCCGGTTGCGCCGGCGCGAGGTGACGATCCGGGCCCGGGGCCGGGGTTCCGCCGCCCGCCCCAAGGAGATCACCGTCTGGATGCCTGGCGACGGGAACCGCCACGACGTATCCGCGCCGGGCACGCCGACGACCGCTCCCGCCGACCAACCGGGTACGTCCGGCGCGGCGCTGGCCACGGCGGTGCCGGCCCCGGACCGGCCCGGGCCGGGGCAGGTGTCTCCTTCCCTTGTCGTTGTTGGGATGGTAACCGTACCGACGAATCCACCGGCCGGGATCCGTTCCGGCCAGGCTTTCCCACGGCCGCGGACTGGGTCACCATGGCGGCATGCGCGGAGCCGGATGGCCGCTGGCCGGCCTGGTCCTGGGCGCCCTCGCCGGCGGCCTCTGGGGATGGTCGTCCGGCTACGAGGGCGGGGACTCGGCGCTGGGCACCGGCCTGTTGGGTGCCGTGGTTGGCCTCCCACTCGGTGCCCTCGCGTGGCGCTTCTTCGGCCGGCGGAACGTCGGCGGGCGGGGCGCCGACCACGGGAACGCCGGCCACCGAGGTCCCGACTGACCGGGGAACCGCTCCGGAGCGTCGGGCATGACCACCCGGACACTGCTGCTCTGGTGCCCCGACTGGCCGGTCGTCGCCCTGGAGATCGCCGAGGGGATTCCAGCCGTCGGGCCGGTCGCGGTGCTGCACGCCAACCGGGTGGTGGCCTGCTCGCCGGCGGCACGGGCCGAGGGGGTCCGCCGCGGGCTGCGCAAGCGCGAGGCGCAGAGCCGGTGCGCGGCGCTGGTGATCGCCGACCACGACCCCGGCCGGGACACCCGGGCCTTCGAACCGGTGATCGCGGCCGTCGAGCAGGTCGTCGCCGGCGTCGAGGTGGTCCGGCCGGGTGCCTGCGCGCTGGCCATCCGCGGCCCGGCCCGGTACTTCGGCGGTGAGGAACGGGCGGCCGAGCGGATCGTCGAGCAGGTCGCCCAGACCTGCGCGGTGGAGAGCCAGGCCGGCATCGCCGACGGGATGTTCGCCGCCGGACTGGCCGCTCGGTCCGGCCGGATCATCCCGCCCGGCCAGACCGCCCGGTTCCTCGCCGGGCTGTCCGTCGAGGCGATCAACCGGCCGGCCCTGACCGACCTGCTGCGCCGGCTCGGCATCCGTACCCTGGGCGACTTCGCGGCCCTGCCGGCCGGGGACGTGCTGGCCCGGTTCGGGTTCGACGCGGCGCTGGCCCACCGACTGGCCGCCGGAGAGGATCATCGCCCGCTGGCCGTCCGTCGCCCGCCGCCGGACCTGGAGGTCACGGAGACGTACGACGAACCGCTGGACCGGGTCGACGCGGCGGCCTTCGCGGCCCGTTCGCTGGCCGAGCGCCTGCACGAGCGGCTCGCCGGGCATGGCCTGGCCTGCACCCGGCTGGGCATCGAGGCGGTCACCGCGCACGGCCAGGAGCTGCACCGGGTGTGGCGGCACGACGGCCTGCTGACCGCGACGGCGATCGCCGACCGGGTCCGCTGGCAACTCGACGGCTGGCTGTCCGGGACCCACCGGCGGCCCGGCGCCGGCGGTGCCGCGCCGACCGCGCGGCCCACCTCGGGAATCGTCCGGCTGCGCCTGGCCCCCGAGGGCGTGCTGACGCGCCTCGGCCAGCAGCCGGGGCTGTGGGGCGAGACGGGCAAGGACCATGAACGGGCGCACCGGGCGCTGCACCGGGTGCAGGGCATCCTCGGCCCCGAGGCGGTGCTGACCGCCGTACTCGGTGGCGGCCGGTCCCCGGCGGACCGGGCCAGCCTGGTGCCCTGGGGTGACGAGCGGGTGCCGGCGCGACCGGCCGAACCGCCGTGGCCGGGCCGGTTACCGCCCCCGGCGCCGGCCGTGGTGCTGCCCGCCCCGCTGGCCGTCACCGTCTCCGACGAGGCGGGACGGCCGGTGGGGGTGAGCGCCCGGCTGCGACTCACCGCCACGCCGGCCCGGCTGGCCGTGGGTACCGCCGCGCCCGTGGCGATCACCGCCTGGGCCGGCCCGTGGCCGGTCGACGAGCGTTGGTGGGCACCCGCCGAGGCCAGTCGCCGGGCCCGCTTCCAGGTCTGCCTGGCCGACGGCACCGCGCTGCTGCTCTCGCTGGCCGGTGGCCGGTGGAGTGTGGAGGCGATCTATGACTAGGACACACTTCGGACCGCGCCTTGCGGGGCGGCGGCTCGCGTACCGGTGCCGGGGCCGCGTCGCGGGCGGTGGCTGCTGATGGGCTTCCACAATCCGGACATGCCCTGGTCGGAGCTGGAACGTCTGCTCTCCGGCCGGCGGACCGGCCCGCCCGGGACCGCTGGTGGTGCCGGCCCCGAGGACCCATCCGGGACCGTCAGCGCCGAGGACGCTGCGGCCCCTGTCGCTGACGGCGCCGACGGGGCGGCCGGGGCGAATGGTCCGGCCGGGCCGACCGGCGGCTGGCTCGGACCAGTCGAGGGGGACCGGCGTACCGGGACCTGGTTCGGCGGCAACCGGGTCCGGCGCCATCTGCGGGTGGTGGACCCGCTCGCCGATGACGGGCGCGGCGACGGTGGCGACTCGCCGGCCTGGAGCCGGAAGCGGGACGGCTACGCGCCACCGGCCGGGTTGGCCGGACCGGCGGGAAAGCCGAGCCGGTGCTCGCCTGCGCCAAACCCCGGCTCCGGCTGTGCGCCGGATGGGAAGCCGAGCCGGTGCTCGCCTCCGCCAGACCCCGGCTCCGGCTGTGCGCCGGATGGCACCGTTCCGTACGCGGAACTGCACGCGCACAGCAATTTCAGCTTCCTGGACGGTGCCAGCCATCCCGAGGAACTGGCCGAGGAGGCCACCGCCCTCGGGCTGACCGCGCTCGCGGTGACCGACCACGACGGGTTCTACGGTGTGGTGCGGTTCGCCGAGGCGGCTCGGGCGCTGCGGCTACCCACCATCTTCGGCGCCGAACTGTCCCTGGCACCATCCGGGCCGCCGCCGAGGTCCGCCCGGGAGCGCGAGGCGCTGTCCCGCGGCGGCAGCCCGGACCCGCTCGGACGGCACCTGCTGGTGCTGGCCCACGGCCCCGACGGGTACGCCCGGCTGGCCCGGACCATCGCGCGGGCCCACCTGCGGGGTGGGGAGAAGGGCCGGCCGGCCTACGGCGACCTGGCGGAGGTGGCCGCCGAGCTGCGCGACCACGTCCTCGTGCTCACCGGATGCCGCAAGGGCCATGTGCCGGCCGCGCTGCTCACCGAGGGAGTCGACGCCGCCGCGCGGGAACTCGACCGGCTCACCGAACTGTTCGGCGCCGATACGGTGGCGGTGGAGCTGACCGATCACGGCGACCCGACCGACGGCGACCGCAACGACGCGCTGGCCGAGCTGGCCGCCGCGGCCGGCCTGCCCACGGTCGCCACGACCAACGCGCACTACGCCGCCCCGGCCCGGCGCCGGCTGGCCACCGCGCTCGCGGCGGTCCGGGCCCGGCGCAGCCTCGACGAACTGGACGGCTGGCTACCGGCCGCCGCCACCGCGCACCTGCGCAGCGGTGCCGAGCAGGCCGCGCGGTTCGCCGCGTATCCGGGTGCGGTGGCCCGGGCCGCCGAGTTCGGCGCCGAACTCGCCTTCGACCTGCAACTGGTCGCCCCGCAACTGCCCGCGTACGAGGTGCCGGCCGGGCACACCGAGATGAGCTGGCTGCGCAGGCTGACCATGGACGGCGCGTTGGAGCGCTACGGGCCACCCGAGGCGCATCCGAGGGCGTACGCGCAGCTCGAGCACGAGCTGCGGATGATCGAGGAGCTGGACTTTCCCGGCTATTTCCTCGTGGTGTACGACATCGTGACGTTCTGCCGGCGGAACGACATCTACTGCCAGGGGCGGGGTTCGGCGGCGAACTCCGCGGTCTGCTACGCGCTGCGGATCACCAACGTCGACGCGGTCCGGCACCACCTGCTCTTCGAACGGTTCCTCGCTCCGGAGCGGGACGGTCCGCCGGACATCGACGTGGACATCGAGTCGGACCGTCGGGAGGAGGTGATCCAGCACATCTACACGACGTACGGCCGGGAGCACGCCGCCCAGGTCGCGAACGTCATCACCTACCGTCCCCGGTCGGCGGTCCGGGACATCGCCAAGGCGTTCGGTTTCTCGCCCGGCCAGCAGGACGCCTGGAGCAAACAGATCGACCGGTGGGGCGGGGTGTCGACCGTCGATGTGGAGGGGATCCCCGAGCAGGTCGTCGGGTACGCCAACGAACTGCAGGGCTTTCCCCGCCACCTGGGCATCCACTCCGGCGGGATGGTGATCTGCGACCGGCCGGTGATCGAGGTGTGCCCGGTGGAGTGGGGCCGGATGCCGGGCCGGTCGGTGTTGCAGTGGGACAAGGACGACTGCGCCAGCGCCGGGTTGGTCAAGTTCGACCTGCTCGGCCTCGGCATGTTGTCCGCGCTGCACTACGGGTACGACCTGATCGGCGACACCCTCGACCTCGGTGACATGACGCTGGACGACCCAGAGGTGTACGACATGCTCTGCCGGGCCGACTCGGTCGGGGTGTTCCAGGTGGAGAGCCGGGCCCAGATGGCCACCCTGCCCCGGTTGAAGCCCCGGGAGTTCTACGACCTGGTGGTGGAGGTGGCGCTGATCCGGCCCGGCCCGATCCAGGGCGGCTCGGTGCATCCGTACATCCGGCGCAAGAACGGCCAGGAGCCGGTGACGTATCCGCACCCGCTGATGCGCAACGCGCTGGAGAAGACGCTCGGGGTGCCGCTGTTCCAGGAGCAGCTGATGCAACTGGCCATCGACCTGGCCGGCTTCGACGCGGCCGGCGCCGACCAGTTGCGCCGGGCCATGGGCGCGAAGCGGTCGGGGGAGCGGATGGCGCTGATCCGGAACCGGCTGTACGCGGGGATGGCCGACCGGGGCATCACCGGCGCGGTGGCCGACGACGTCTATCTGAAGCTCTCCGCGTTCGCCAACTACGGCTTCCCGGAAAGCCACGCGATGAGCTTCGCCTATCTGGTCTACGCCAGTGCCTGGCTCAAGCGGTACCACCCGGCGGCGTTCCTCGGGGCGCTGCTCAACGCCCAGCCGATGGGCTTCTACTCGCCGCAGAGCCTGGTCGACGACGCCCGCCGGCACGGCGTGGAGGTACGCCGGCCGGACGTCAACGCCAGCGGTGCGCGCGCGGTGCTGGAATCCACCCCGGACACCCGGTGGGGCAGCGCGCCCGGTGAACCGCCGCACCGGTGGGGGCTGGGTGGTCCCGCCGTCCGGCTGGGGCTGTCCGGCGTCCGTACCCTCGGCGAGGGGTTGGCCGAGCGGATCGAGGCGGAACGGGCGGCGGACGGCCCGTACCGGGACATGCCGGACCTGGCCCGCCGGGTGGGGCTGACCGCGGCCCAGCTGGAGGCGTTGGCCACCGCGGACGCGTTCGCCGGGTTCGGCCTGAGCCGGCGCGAGGCGCTGTGGGCGGCCGGCGCGGCCGCTCGCGAGGGTCCGGGCCGGGACCGCCTGGGCCGGGGCCGCTCGGCCCGGGGCCGCTCGGGTGGGCGGTCCGGCGTCGGCGGCGGGGCCCGGAGGCCGACGCTGCCAGGCGTCGCCGACGGAACCCGGACGCCGACGCTGCCGGGCGCCGACGGTGGGGCCCGGACGCCAACCCGGGCACCGACGTTGCCGGGCGCCGACGGTGGGGCCCGGACGCCCCGGGCACCGACGTTGCCGGGTACCGCCGGTGGGACCCGGGCGCCGGCGTTGCCCGGGATGGACGAGGTGGACCGGTTGCGGGCCGACGTGTGGGCCACGGGGTTGTCTCCGGAGAGCCATCCGGCGCAGTTCGTCCGGCCGCGACTTGACGAGCTGGGCGCCGTGCCGATCGCCCGGTTGGGCCGGGTCGAGCCCGGCCGGCGGATCCGGGTCGGCGGCATCGTCACGCACCGGCAGCGACCGGCCACGGCGGGCGGTGTCACGTTCCTCAACTTGGAGGACGAGACCGGAATGCTCAACGTCACCTGTTCACCGGGGCTGTGGCAGCGCTACCGCAGGGTGGCCCGGACCAGCGCGGCGCTGGTGGTGCGCGGCCGGCTCCAGCGGGCCGAGGGGGTGGTGTCGCTGGTCGCCGACCGGCTCGACGAGATCACCGCCCCGGTCAGCCCGCCGTCCCGGGACTTCCGCTGACCAGGCGACCGGGGCGACCCGCCGTCCCGCAACTCCGGGTCTCCGCGACTCCGGCTCTCCGCGACTCCGGGTCTCCGCGACTCCGGGTCCCGCGACCCTCATCGACCGGCGGCCGGCCCCGGTGTCAGCCGGCCAGGGCGCGCAGCAGGGTCGTACCGGCGCTGGCCAGCAGCCCGACCAGGACGATCCGGCGGAACGCGGCGGGGTTCACCCGGGCGAAGATGCGGTTGCCCAACCGCCAGCCGAGCAGCACGGCCGGCAGCCCCACGGTGGCGAGCCGGACCGCCCCTCGGTCGATCTGCCCGGCGGCCACGAAGCTGGCCAGACCGATCACGCCGCTACCGGCGAAGGCGGCGGCCAGGGTGGCCCGGAAGGTCCGCGGGTCGTACCCGAGGGACTGGAAGGCGGCCACCAGCGGCGGACCGTTCGTCCCGGTGGAGGTGCTCAGCACACCAGAGAAGACGCCGACCAGACCGACCATCGCGGGGCTGGCCCGGAACCGGACCCGACGCCAGACCAGCACGGTGCAGCCGAAGACGATGATCGCGATGAGGAAGGTCAGCAACCGGTCCGGGGCTAACGTGAGGATCAGCAACCCGGCCGGCATGCCGAGCGCGGCGGCGGCGGTGAGCAGCGCCGCGGTCCGCCAGCGGGCGTGCGCGCGCTCCCGGGTGGCGGTGACCAGGGTGAGGCCGATGCCGGTCAGCGCGGTCACCACCACGGCGGTGCGCGGGTCGGTGGTGATCGTGAGCAGCGGTACGGAGACCAGCGCGAAGCCGAAGCCGCTGACCGCCTGGGCGACCGCGGCCAGCAACACGATGCCGAACGCGGCAAGGAGGGTGACCATCACCTGCGAGCGTGGCAGCGGGAATGCGGCCTTCGCAACGACGTGGCTCCCGATGCGATTCAGGACACCGTGGCCGAACCGGCGGTCAGGGCCCGGGTGACCTCGGCGAGCCGGGCTCGGGCGGCCGGGTCGTACGCCTGGGCGTGCGCGGGCGCGTCGGTGAACCTGTCGAAGTATCGGCCGGTGACGTGCCGGAGCGCGGAGTCGACCACCAGCCGGAGGGTGGGCAGTGCGCCGTCGTCGACCGTGGTCTCGGGGACGAAGCCGCTCTGCCGGACCATCCCGGTGTCCATCAGGTGGGCCGGATGCAGAGCGTTGACCGTGATGCCCGCGGCACGCAGTTCCTCCGCCAGGTCGAAGGTCGTCATGATCATCGCGAGCTTGCTTCGGCAGTAGGACAGCACCCCGTCATAGGAGCGGGTGAACATCAGGTCGTCGAAGTCGATCGGCGCCTGACCCGCCGAGGCGACGTTGACCACCCGGGCCGGGGCGCCGGTGGTGAGCAGCGGAATCAGCTCCCGGGTGAGCAGGTGGGGCGCCAGATGGTTGACCGTGAGGCGGAGTTCGTGACCCTGCCGGCCGATCTCCCGACGCCAGGGTTCGGTGCCTCCGCCGACGGCGGCGTTGTTGACCAGCACGTCCAGTCGCGACTCGGCGCGGCGGAGGTCGGCTGCCAATCGCCGTACCTGGTCGAGGTCGGTCAGGTCGGCCAGGTACGGCCGGACCTCCGGGGTCAGGGCCGCAAGCTCGGTCGTCAGCCGGTTCAGCCGTTTCTCGTCCCGACCATGTACCAGCAGGGTGGCCCCGCGCACCGCCAGGTCACGGGCCAGCAGGCGGCCCAGGCCGGTCGTCGCGCCGGTGATGAGAACGGTTTTTCCGTGCATCGGGCCTCCTATTGTCAGGACCTTGATGGTAATTCAGGTCCTGATGACTGTCCAGCCAGAGCTATGCTCGCCCGGTGACCATGCCTGCCAGCGAACGTCTCGGCCTGGATGTCAAACGGGCGGAGCAGGTGCTGATGGCGGCGAAAAGTGCTGCTCTACGGGCCACCGACCTCACCGTGGCCCAGTACGCCGCGCTGGCCGTGCTGGCGGAACACCCGGGCATCTCCGGCGCGGCGCTGGCCCGGGAGTGCCTGGTCACGCCCCAGGCGATGGCGGCCGTCCTCAAGACCCTCGACGAACGTGGGCTGATCACCCGGTCTCCGCATCCCTGGCACCGGCACGTGCTGGAGAGCCGTCTCACCCCGGCCGGCCGGGACCTGTTGGAGACGGCGGACCGGGCGGCCGTCCGGATCGAGCGCCGGATCGCCGACGTGCTCACCCCCGATGAGCGACAGACGCTGCGTGACCTGCTGGCCCGTTGCGTACGCGCGATCCAGGAGGGCGAACCGCCGGCCGGCCCCTGATCCGGCCCGGACGGGGCCCGTCGCCGGGGGTGCCGACCGGCAGCGGCGGCGCGGCCCCGAGATCAACGGCCGGTGGGTACCGGAACGGCCGGTGGCCTAGGCTCGGCCGCGTGGAAGCGACACAGCCCCGACCCGGCCCGTCCGCGGCCCGGCCTGGCACCGGCGCCCGGACCGCGGTGATCTGGACGGTGCTGCGCCAGGAACTCGACCGGCGGTCGGGAGACACCCTGACGGTCCTGGACGTGGGCGGTGGAACGGGCGGCTTCGCCGTACCACTGGCCAAGGCCGGACACCGGGTGACAGTGGTGGACGCCAGTCCCGACGCGCTGGCCGCGCTGACCCGCCGGGCCGCCGAGGCCGGGGTGGCCGATCGGGTACGTGCGGTGCAGGGCGACGGTGACGCCCTGAGTGGACTGGTCGAGCCGGCCAGCGTCGACCTGGTGCTCTGCCACGCCGTGCTGGAGGTGGTGGACGATCCCGTACCGGTGGTCGGTGCCCTGGCCACCGCCCTTCGCCCGGGTGGCGCCGCCAGCGTGCTGGTGGCCGGGCGGGCGGCCGCCGTGCTGGCCCGGGCCACCGGTGGGCAACTGTCCGCGGCGGCGGCGATCCTCGCCGACCCGGACGGCCAGGCCGGACCGCGGGACACCCTGCGCCGCCGGTTCGACGCGGACGGCGCGACCGCGCTGCTGAACGCCGCCGGACTGCGGGTGGAGGAGGTACACGGGGTACGCGCGCTCACCGACCTGCTGCCGGCCGCCGTGGCCGACGGGGACCAGCGCGCGGTACTCGACCTCGAACTGGCCGTCGCGGGGCGCCCGCCGTACCGGGACATCGCCGCCCAGCTGCACCTGTTCGCCCGCCGTACCCCGTGACCGGCCCCGATCCGCTGGCGACCCTGCGCCCCCGGTACGACGCGGCGAGCCTGTCCGACGTGCTGCCGGGGGTGCTGGTCGCGCTCGGGGTGCCGGGGGCCGCCGACCCGCTCGGCCTGGCCGACCGGCTGGCCGGGGTACGGCGGATCGCGGTGCTGCTGGTGGACGGGCTCGGCTGGTACCAGCTCCCGCTGGCCGCGCCGTACGCGCCGACCCTGCGCGACCTGGCCCGCGACGGACGCCAGCTCACCTGCGGTTTCCCCTCCACCACCCCGACCAGCCTGGTCAGCCTGGGCACCGGCGCCCCGCCCGGCGCGCACGGCGTACTCGGCTTCCGGGTCGTCGTGCCCGACTCGGACCGGATACTCACCCACATCGACTGGCGGGACGATCCCGACCCGCGCGCCCGGCAACCCCTGCCCACGGCGTGGGAACGAGCGGCCGCGGCCGGGGTCGCGGTGACCGTGGTCAGCCGCGCCGAGCACGCCGGCTCGGGGCTGACCCGGGCGGCCAACGCGGGCGGCCGGTTCGTCGGCGCGGCGGATCCGGTGACGCTGGCCGAGCAGATGCTGGCCGCGCTGCGCGCGGGCGACGGGCCGAACCTGGTGTACGGCTACCACCCGGACCTGGACAAGTTCGGGCACCTGGCCGGCGTGGACTCGCCGAGCTGGCGGTCGGCCGTCGCGGACCTGGACGGCGCGCTGACCCGGCTGGTACACGGGTTGCCGCCGGACGCCGCGCTGCTGGTCACCGCCGACCACGGGCAGCTCAACGTCCCCACCGAGCACCGGTTCGACCTGGCCGCCGAGCCCGAGTTGCGGGCCGGGGTCCGGGTGGTGGCCGGCGAGCCGCGGGCCCGCTATCTGCACGTACTGCCCGGTGCCGAGGCGGACGTCCGGGCCGCCTGGTCGACGCTGCTCGGCGACGCGGCCTGGGTGGTCAGCCGGACCGAGGCCGTCGAGGCGGGCTGGTACGGTCCGGTGCCGCCCGAGCACCTGGCCCGGATCGGCGATCTGGTGGCGATCTGCCGGGGCAGTTACGCGGTGGTGGACTCCCGGGCGCCCACGGCGGCGGAGGCGCGGCTGGTGGCCTACCACGGCTCGGTCACGGCGGCCGAGTTGGCCATCCCGCTGCTCGTGGCCCGCGGCTGAGCCCGGGCCGGCGCCGGGTTCGAGCCCTCGGCTCCGCGCCGGGTGGGCCTGCTGCCGCTCCGGGTTTGAGCCCTCGGCCCCGTGCCGGGTGAGCCTGCCGCCGCGCCGGGTACGAGCCCTCGGCTCCGCGCCGGGTGAGCCTGCTGCCGCGCCGGGTTGCAGCTGGCGCCCGTGTCGGGGCTGAGCTCGGCCTGGCGGCGGGGCGCCGGCTGTCGTACCGGCGGGTTAGCCTGCTCGCATGGGTCGCAGCCAGTCCGTGCGGCCGGGCGCCGGTGGGCCTCCGGGCGCCGGCCGTCCCGGTTCCGGCTTCGGGCCGGACGGCGACGATGACGGCTGCCCGATCCTGCATGTCGACATGGATGCCTTCTTCGCCTCCGTCGAGGTCCGCCGCCGTCCGGAGCTGCGGGGTCGGCCCGTGGTGGTCGGTGGGCTCGGGCCGCGCGGCGTGGTCAGCTCGGCCAGCTACGAGGCCCGGGAGTACGGGGTACGCAGCGCCATGCCGATGCTGCGGGCCCGCGCGCTCTGTCCGGGTGCGGTCTACCTGCCGCCGGACTTCTCGCGGTATTCCGCCGCGTCCCGGGCGGTGATGGGGATCTTCCGTGACATGACCCCGCTGGTGGAACCGCTCTCCCTGGACGAGGCGTTCCTCGACGTCACGGGCGCCCGGCGGCTGTTGGGCCGACCCGCCGAGATCGCCCGGGAGATCCGGGCCCGGATCGTCGAGCAGGAGGGTCTGACCTGTTCGGTGGGGGTGGCGCCGACGAAGTTCGTGGCCAAACTCGGTTCCACCCTGGCCAAACCGGACGGTGTGCTCGTGGTGCCCACCGGGCGGGTGCTGGACTTCCTGCACCCGCTGCCGGTCGCCGCCCTGTGGGGGGTGGGGGAGCGGGCCGCGGAGGCGCTGCGCCGGCTCGGGCTGTCCACCGTGGGCGATCTCGCCCGGGCGCCGCACGGGCTGTTGCGGTCGGCCGTGGGCGAGGCCGCCGCGCATCATCTGCACGAACTGGCATGGGGCCGGGATCCCCGCCGGGTCAACCCGGAGCAGGTGGAGAAGTCGATCGGCACCGAGGTCACCTTCGACACGGATGTCGCGGACCCCGATCAGATCCGCCGTGCGCTGCTGGCCCTGTCCGACCGGGTCGGAGTGCGGATGCGGGCCGCGGGTCAGGTCGGACGGACGGTGTCGATCAAGGTGCGGCTGGCCGACTTCCGTACGCTCACCCGGTCCCGCACCATCGCCGTGCCGACCGATGTCGGGCGTGAGGTGTTCGAGACCGCCTGGGCGCTGTTCACCGCGCTGCGCCCCGGTGACCGGATCCGGTTGGTCGGGGTCCGGATGGAAGGACTCACGGCGACCGGTTCGACCCCTCGGCAGCCGGTGCTCGGCGCTCCCGAACACGGCTGGCGGGACGCGGAGGCGGCGGCCGACGCCGCAGCCGCGCGATTCGGTCGATCCATGATAGGTCCGGCGAGCCTGCTAAACCGGACCGATTCGCGTCCGCGATGAAAATCAACGCCGACCATGGGTCGTCCCGCTTTCCGACCCGCGAGCCCCCTCGTAGACTGGCGGGTAAGCAGCCGGTTGGCTGTCACGGTCTGTCGGTCCGTCCGGGGCCGGCCCATGTGACCGGGGAGGAGTGCCGTGCCGCTCTCGGAGCACGAGCAGCGGCTGTTCGAGCAGATCGAGCGGTCGCTTGCCGAGGACCCCAAATTCGCCTCGGCTGTGCGAGCCAGTGACCCGCGCTTTCGGGTGCGGCGCCGGCTGCTCGTCGCTGCCGGCCTGATCATCATCGGCCTCGCGGTGGTCGTCTACGGCACCGTGATCAAGACACCGCTGCTGGCTTTGGCGGGATTTGTCGTCATGCTCGGCGCGGCGGCGTACGCGTTGCAGTCACATCGGCGAGCCCAGTCGCCCGACCTGCATGTCGTGGGCGGTACCACCGCTCGACGGCCCCGTGGACGCCGGATGTCGATGATCGATCGGCTGGAGGAGAGGTGGCGCCAGCGGCCCGAGGGTCATCGTTGACGATGCCCCGGCCCTGACGCCACGCTCGCTGGCGACGGGTTCCATCGGCGCGCCCGGATCCGTCCGGGCCACGGTCCGCTCGGTTCGCACGGCTCGGTCCGCTCGGTCCGCACGGGTCGGTCCGCACGGCTCGGTCCGCTCGGTCCGCACGGCTCGGTCCGCACGGCTCGGTCCGCTCGGGTCGGTCCGAGTCCCGGTCGGCCCGAGTCCCGGTCGGCCCGAGTCCTACCTACTCACTCGCTGTCCGGTCCTGGTCGTTCTCATGCTGTTCGCCGTGCCGGCCCCGCCTGTGACCTGACCGCGCCCACGCAGGCACCCTCGGCCGAGGCCGACCGGCCCCGCGCTCTGACAACCATCGCCCGTGGCCCGACCGCGCCCACGCCCGGAAGCCCTCGACCGTGAGTGGTACGCCAGCGACCTCATCACGACTGGATGAGGTCGCTGGCGTACCACTCAGCGTGGTTGGCCCGGCGGCCAGCGCGCCACGCGATGAGCGAGACACGTGCCTCGCGGGTCAGCGACTCACCCCGGGGCGAGTAGCCGCCCGGTCAGCGTGCCCGGCCGGGTCAGCGCCCGCCCGGGTCAGCGCCCGGCCGGGTCAGCGCCCGGCCGGGTCAGCGCCCGGCCGGGTCAGCGTGCCCGGCCGGGTCAGCGTGCCGGCCTGGGATGAGTAAGGGCTCAAGTCAGCGTGCCCGCCCGGGGCGGGGTGCGGGCGGGCCGTCCGGTGAGTGGGAGCGGGGCGGGGGTGGTGGTCAGCGGGCCGCGCGGTGGGCGAGCAGTCGTCGAGGGCTCCACCGGTCCAGACTGGTCCGGGCGCGTCCCATCGAACCCACGGTCCGGGTGTAACCGTCCATGATCGCCAGACGCCAGCGCAGCAGCACCGAGGGGGGCAGGACCACGGCGAGCAGCCGGGCCCGTCGGGTGGCCCCGGCGGACAGCCCTCGACGCACGGCCCGCAGCGCGGGGCCGAGCGGCTCTTCCCGGCTGGGTGTCGGGGCGTACCGGGCCTGCTCCTCGGCCCGACCGAGTCGCCGGACGGCCACCGCCGCCGGTTCGGGTAGGCCGTCGGTGGCCAGCCGCTCGGCGGTCAGCCGGGGGGTTTCGGCCGGATTCACCGGCACCCGGAAGTCGATCATGGTGTCCAGCAGTTCGTCCCAGGCGGCGTGTACGTCGGACCGGATCCGCTCGGGCTCGCCGTCCAGCACCACCTGAACCGTCCCCGGCTCGTCGGGGCCCGGATCGGGCACCCGGCCGGCCGCCATCCGGTGGGATCGACGGCGGCGCACCAGTATCCGGCGGACAGCCGGCACGGC
The DNA here is from genome assembly GCF_055793945.1 of Plantactinospora sp. A48. Lineage (NCBI taxonomy): Bacteria > Bacillati > Actinomycetota > Actinomycetes > Micromonosporales > Micromonosporaceae > Plantactinospora > Plantactinospora sp. A48. Next base: position 79,087 of record NZ_JBTIXF010000004.1, read on the forward strand.
GAGCAGGGCCAGCAGCAGAACGATCACCGGCGCGATCCACCATGGCCGGGCCGCGGACTGGGCCGGCGGGGTGGCCCCGCTGTCCGGCACGCCGGCGTCGAGTTCCCGGTCGGACCGGTCCGCGCGTGGGTCATCGGCCGCGCCGTCCTCGGTGGCTGACCCGGGTGCGGTGGTGGCCGTCGGCAGTTCGGGCTTGTCGGTGTCCGGCGCCCAGTCCGACCGGGTCGAGCCGGGCACCGAGGCGGCGGGCGTGGCGTCGAAGGGAACCCAGCCGATGCCGGTGAAGTAGACCTCGGTCCAGGCGTGCAGGTTCTTGTTGGTCAACACGTACGACTTGCCGTCGGAGGTGCTGCCGGTGGTGAATCCGACCGCGACCCGGGCCGGGACCCCGGCCGCCCGGACCATCCAGGTCATGGCGGCGGCGTACTGCTGGCAGAAGCCCTGTTTGTTGGTCAGGAAGTCGACGATGTCGCTGCCGCTGGTGCCGCCCTTGGTGGACAGCGAGTACTGGAATCCGTTCTTGGCGGAGAAGTAGTCGTAGATGGCGCGCACCTTGGCGTAATCCGACCGCTTGCCGTTGATGAGCTGGCCGACCAGCTCGTTCACCTGCGAGACCTGTGGAACCGTGGTGAACTGGCGCATCGGGTCGGCGTCCGAGAGCGGTGTCGCCGTGGCCAGCGCGGTCTGGCTGTACTTCGAGCGCACGTACTCGAAGGAGTACTTCTTGCCCCGGGACTGGCTGCGGTTCGAGTAGAGCACCTGGAGGTCGGGGTCGAACAGCCAGTTCCCGTCGAGGCCCCCCACCTGGGCCGGGTCGGTGTAGATGGGCAGCATCGTCATCGCGAAATCGCGGGTGATCTCCACCGTGGCCTGCTCGGTCCGCCGGGTGATCCCGGCGCCGCTGGTCCGCGACGGGCTCGGCAGGCCCCGATTGACCGGCGCGCCCTTCGGCGACCGCATCCGGAGCCCGTCGGGGCGCAGCTCGTCGAGCACCCCGAGGCGCAGGTAGAACGGATCCGACTCGGTCGTGGTGAACCGGACGTACTCCCGGGTCGCCGACTCGTTGAGCTGGCCGCTGAGCGCGGCGAACAGGTTCACCCGGCCCGGCCCACCGCCCTGGCCACCGAGGCCGTTGCCCGCGCCGAGCTGGGACGACTGGAAGCTGGTCAGCAGGCCCGTGGTCATCCCCGGCACGGCCAGCGGCAGCAGCACCGCGACCAGCACGCCGATGGCGGCCAGCCGGCGCCCGGCGGCGGCCAGCGGGGACGGCTCCCACAGGTCGACGTCGCGGCCGTCCCCGGTGAACCGCCGGCCGAACCGGCGCACCCGGTTCACGTTGTCGGCGGCGAGCAGCCACAGGAAGCCGAGCGCGCCGATCACGAACGGCAGCGGCGGCACGCTGTCCGGATAGACCGCCACCGGTACGGAGTAGATGGCGAGCATCGGCAGGCCGGCCAGGGCCGGCCGGCGCAGTCCGACGCTGAGCAGGTCGACCACCACGGCCACCACGCCGACGCCGAGCACCGTGATGAACAACAGCGAGGTGACGTCCGGGACGGGGATGCCGTACGAGCGCATGTCCACGCCGGAGGTCACGACCAGGTGGCCGAAGTAGCCCAGGGTGCCCGGGGTCGGTATGACGGCGAGCCATTCGTGGCCGCTCGGGAACATCCAGGTGAGCGTGAACAGCAGGGTCACACACATCGCCCCGAACTGGGCCCACAGCGGTGCCCGGAGGGTTCGGGCCAGGGTGACCGCGCCGTATCCGGCGGCCACCACGAGAAACGACTGGACCAGCCAGGTCCACTGGTCGAAGATGGCCGACATCGGTGCCGCCGCGAGCAGCGTCGCGATGGCCGCAACGAACCCCAGGTAACGGGTACCCCTCATCGCATCCCTCCGGCCACCGTCTCGGCCATCGCCGCCCGCCGGGCGAAGCCCTGAGCCCGCCGGGCCACCTGCGGCCAGAGCCCCGGCAGCGCGACACCGTGCTCCACGCCGATCACCTTCCAGCCACCCTCCAGCAGGGTGAGCGCCGCCGCGTCGTGGGCCTGGTCGGCCTCCACCCGCGCGGCCGGGCCCAGATTGACCCAGGTGGTGCTGTCCACCAGAAAGCCGATGCAGGCCGACCCGCTGTCCCGCAGGCCGCGCAGCAACTCGGCCTCGGTCGAGGTGGACACGCCGAGCAGCGCGATCACCAGTCCGCCCCGGGTGCGCTGGCGCACCGTCTCGACGAGCAGGCCCAGATCGATGCGTTGGGCGAGTCGTACCTCCGCCAGGTGGTCGAGCAGCAGGCCCTCACCGCCGACCTCCAGGGCGTCCAGGTCGGCCTCGGGCCCGGTGACCAGCCGCACCTTGTAACCGGCGTGCCGCAGGTGGACCGCGATGCTGGCGGCGGCCGAGACGGTCCACTCGAAGCTGGCGGTCGGCCCCTCGCCGCGGTGCGCGCCGGCCCGGGTGTCGAGCACCACCGTCGCGCGGCTCTCCCACGGCTGTTCCTCGCGCCGCACCATCAGCTCACCGGTACGGGCCGTGGACTTCCAGTGCACCCGCCGCAGATCGTCGCCGTGCCGGTACTCGCGGGTGGCCGCGTCGTCCTCGCCGTGTACGGCCACCGACCGGGCCCGGCTGTCGCCGGTCCCGGCGAACTCGCCGGCCACCCGGACGTTGGGCAGCGGCACCACCTGGGGGATGACGGTGAGCCGATCGGTGCTCGGGAAGGCCCGGGTCAACTCGCACAACCCGAACGGGTCGGTCAGCCGCACCGCCAGCGGACCCACCTCGTACCGGCCGCGCACATCGGCCCGCACGGTGTACGCCACCGAGCTGCCCTGGTGGCCGCCGAGGCGTTCCAGCACCACCCGGGGACGGCTGCCCAGCGCGTACGGCAGCCGGTCCTCCAGCAGCAGTGTGCCGGTCGGCAGCCGGGACAGGTTCTGCAGGTGCAGCACGACCCGGGAGGTCGAGCCGACCGGTACCCGGCGTGGTTCCAGGGTGCGGGTGCAGGCCAGGCGGTACCGGCTGCGCCCCACGTAGGCGGCGGCCAGCAGCGGCAGCACGGCCAGCAGGACGGCCACCCGGAGCAGGTCCTTCTCGCCCAGGATCAGCGCCGACACCGCCGCGGCCACCGCGGCGGCCAGGAACGAGCGGCCCCGCGTGGTCAGTCCGCGTATCGCCGCCCGCACCGTCACCGCCCCCGCTGCTCGTACGGGGACCGGCCGGGGCCGTCCGGGTTCGCCGGCCGGCCGTCGTACGGCGAACGGCGGCGCTCCTGCGGCACCGGGAGCCGGCGGACGAGGTCGGCGACCACCGCGTCGGTGGTCCGGCGGGCGAGCTGGGCGTCGGCGTTGGGGATGACCCGGTGGGCCAGCACCGGCACGGCCAGGCTCTGCAGGTCGTCCGGCAGGACGTAGTCGCGGCCCTCCAGCGCGGCCACCGCGCGGGCGGTGCGCAGCAGTTGCAGGGTCGCCCGGGGCGACGCGCCGAGCCGCAGGTCCGGAGACTCCCGGGTGGCGGTGACCAGGTCGACGGCGTACTGCTGGACGGTGTCGGCGACATGGATGTGCCGCACCGTGGCGATCAGCCGGCGCACGGTGGCGGCGTCGGACACCGGACGCAGGTCGGCCAGCGGATCGGCGCCGCCGTGTGCGGCCAGCATCGCCAGCTCGGCCCCGACGTCGGGGTACCCCATCGCGATCCGGGCGGTGAACCGGTCCCGCTGCGCCTCCGGCAGTGGGTACGTCCCCTCCATCTCGATGGGGTTCTGGGTGGCGATCACCATGAACGGCGTCTGCAGCTCGTAGGTCACCCCGTCGACGGTGACCTGACGCTCCTCCATGCACTCCAGCAGGGCCGACTGGGTCTTCGGCGAGGCCCGGTTGATCTCGTCGCCGACGACCAGGTTGGCGAAGACGGCCCCCGGCTTGAACTCGAAGTCGTGCGTCTCCTGGTTGAACACGCTGACCCCGGTGACGTCGCTGGGCAGCAGGTCAGGGGTGAACTGGATCCGTCGGACCGAACAATCGATGGACCTCGCCAACGCCTTGGCCAGCTTGGTCTTGCCCACCCCCGGCACGTCCTCGATGAGCAGGTGCCCCTCGGCCAGCAGCACGGCCAGGGCCAGTCGCACGGTGGCTGTCTTGCCCTCGATGACCTGCTCGATGTTGGCCACGATGGCATTGCTCGCGGCGCGGAACTCGTCGTTGGGCAGCGCGCCCCCCAACTCGTCCCAGGTCTGCTGTCTCACCGGAGGTCCTCCTCGTCACTGTGCCGCGGTGCTTCATAAACAGCCGAGACCGGCAGCAAGGTTGGCGGGAGTTCTGTTCCGGTCCGGATGTCCGGTTACCCCCAGCAATCAGGCTAGCGCTCTTCTCGCGTACCGCCGACCTCCGGCCGAGGATCGCGCCTGCGGGTGACCCTCGGACTTCGGTCGGTGACCGGCCGACCGGGGCCGCGGTGGTGTCGGGAGGTACGGGTCCGCGACAGGCATCGGCGGCAGGCGCTAGACTGCTCGCATGCCCAGGGCCCACCTGCTCCTTAGCGAGCCGTGCTGACACGTCAGACGACGTCAGCACGGCAACCCCTCCCTCGTGAGGGGCTTTTTTGTGCCTTCGCGACCCGCGCCACCGAAGACCGCAGCACCCTGTCCGGCCCTGGAACCAGACCCCGAGGTGAGCAATGACGTCCGCAGCCGAGCCGACCGCCGACATCCCGCCGTTCCGGTACACCGCGCAGCTGGCCGGTGAACTGGAACTGCGCTGGCAGGACCGGTGGCGGCGGGAGCAGACCTTCCGGGCGCCGAACCCCACCGGACCGCTGGCCGAGCCGGGCCATCCGCGCGCCGGCGCCGAGAAGCTGTACGTGCTGGACATGTTCCCCTACCCCTCGGGCGCGGGACTGCACGTCGGCCACCCCCTGGGCTACATCGGCACCGACTGCTTCGCCCGGTTCCAGCGGATGGCCGGCCGCAACGTCCTGCACACCATGGGCTTCGACGCCTTCGGCCTGCCCGCCGAGCAGTACGCGGTGCAGACCGGCACCCACCCGCGGACCACCACCGAGGCGAACATCGAGCGCTACCGGACCCAGCTGAACCGGCTGGGCCTGGGCTACGACCACCGGCGCTCGGTGGCGACCATCGACACCGACTTCTACCGCTGGACGCAGTGGATCTTCCTGCGGATCTTCAACTCCTGGTACGACGCGGACGCCGACCGGGCGCGGCCGATCGACGAGCTGATCGCCGAGTTCACCGCCGGCACCCGCGCCACCCCGGACGGGCGCCCGTGGGCGCAACTGTCCCCGGAGCAGCGCCGCCGGATCGTCAACGACCACCGGCTGGCGTACATCTCGGAGGCGCCGGTCAACTGGTGCCCGGGGCTGGGCACGGTGCTGGCGAACGAGGAGGTCACCGCCGACGGCCGGTCCGAGCGCGGCAACTTCCCGGTCTTCAAGCGCAGCCTGAAGCAGTGGATGATGCGGATCACCGCGTACGGTGACCGGCTGCTGGCCGACCTGGACAAGCTGGACTGGCCCGAGCCGATCAAGCTGATGCAGCGCAACTGGATCGGCCGGTCGGTCGGCGCGCACATCGACTTCCCGACCGACTCCGGACCGGTGCGGGTCTTCACCACCCGCCCGGACACCGTCTTCGGCGCGACCTACCTGGTGCTGGCCCCCGAACACGAACTGGTGGACCGGCTGGTGCCGCCGACCTGGCCGGCCGACACCCGTCCGGCCTGGACCGCCGGGTACGGCACGCCGGCCGAGGCGGTCGCCGCGTACCGGGTCGAGGCCGCGGCCAAGACCGACGTCGAGCGGCAGGCCGACGCCAAGGAGAAGACCGGCGTCTTCACCGGCGGGTACGCCACCAACCCGGCGACCGGGCAGCGGATCCCGATCTTCGTGGCCGACTACGTGCTGGCCGGCTACGGCACCGGGGCCATCATGGCGGTGCCCGGCCAGGACGAGCGGGACTGGGACTTCGCCGAGGTCTTCGAACTGCCCATCGTGCGTACCGTCCAGCCCGCCGACGGCTTCGACGGCAAGGCGTACACCGGGGAGGGACCGGCGATCAACAGCGCCGCACCCGACCGCGGCCTGGTGCTGGACGGCCTGGGCATCGCCGACGCCAAGGCCCGGATCATCGAATGGCTGGAACAGAACGGGTACGGCGAGCGCGCCGTCACCTACCGGCTGCGGGACTGGCTGTTCAGCCGGCAGCGCTACTGGGGCGAGCCGTTCCCGATCGTCTACGACGAGACCGGGCTGCCGATCGCGCTGCCCGAGTCGATGCTGCCGGTCGAGCTGCCCGAGGTGGACGACTTCGCCCCGCGCACCTTCGCCCCGGACGACGCCGACTCGAACCCGGAGACCCCGCTGTCCCGCCGCAAGGACTGGGTGGAGGTGGAACTGGACCTGGGTGACGGTCCGAAGCAGTACACCCGGGAAACCAACGTGATGCCGCAGTGGGCCGGCTCCTGCTGGTACGAGATGCGCTACCTGGACCCGGCCAACACCGAACGGTTCGTCGACCCGGTCAACGAGCGGTACTGGATGGGCCCGAACGGCGAGGGCGACTGCGGAGGCACCGACCTGTACGTCGGCGGCGCCGAACACGCCGTGCTGCACCTGCTGTACGCCCGGTTCTGGCACAAGGTGCTGTACGACCTGGGCGAGGTCTCCTCCTTCGAGCCGTACCGGCGGCTGTTCAACCAGGGCTACATCCAGGCGTACGCCTACACCGACGCGCGGGGCAGCTACGTACCCGCCGAGGATGTCGTCGAGATCGACGGCGGCTACACGTACCAGGACGAACCGGTCCGGCGCGAGTACGGCAAAATGGGCAAGTCGCTGAAGAACGTCGTCACCCCGGACGACATGTGCGCGACGTACGGCGCCGACACCTTCCGGGTGTACGAGATGTCGATGGGCCCGCTGGAGGTGTCCCGGCCCTGGGAAACCCGAGCCGTGGTCGGGTCGTACCGGTTCCTGCAACGGGTGTGGCGGGCCGTGGTCGACGAGCGGACCGGCGCGGTACGGGTGGTCGACGAGCCGGCCGACGAACAGATCCGCCGACTGCTGCACCGGACCATCGACGGCGTGCGCGGCGACATGGCGGGGATCCGGTTCAACACCGCCATCGCCAAACTGATCGAGCTGACCAACGGGCTGACCCGGCTGACCGCCACGCCCCGCGAGGTGGCCGAACCGCTGGTGCTGATGCTGGCACCGTTCGCCCCGCACATCGCCGAGGAACTGTGGCAGCGGCTGGGCCACGCCTCGTCACTGACGTACGCGGACTTCCCGGTCGCCGACCCGGCGCTGCTGCGGGCGGAGTCGGTGACGTACCCGGTGCAGGTCAACGGCAAGGTCCGAGGCCGGATCGAGGTGGCCGCCGACGCGCCCGAGGCCGAGGTCCGGGCGGCGGCCCTGGCGGCGGTGGCCGGCTCGCTGGGCGGCAAGGAGCCGCGCAAGGTCATCGTGGTGCTGGGGCGGATGGTCTCGGTCGTCGCCTGACCCGCGCCGTCGTGGTCCTGGTGGTTGTCCGGCGGGCCCGGGGTGGTTGGTGTCCGGCCGGCCCGCCCACTCTGGGCGGTCAGGCTTGATCCCGTCGTGGGTGGGCCGGTCGGACATCCGTCCCGTGCCGGGCCCGTCCGGGGCTTGATCCCGTCGTGGGTGGGCCGGTCGGACATCCGTCCCGTGCCGGGCCCGTCCGGGGCTTGATCCCGTCGTGGGCGGGCCGGCCGGACACCCCTTCGGTGTCCGTCACTCCGCCGCCCGGGCCTCACCCCGCGCCTGCCTCGCCGCCGTGCCTCGCCGCCCGCGTGGCCTCGTCGCGCGCGTGCCTCGTCGCCCGCGTGATGATCGACTCAATGTCGGCGGAGTAGGGGAGTCCGACGGAGCAGGACCCCCCTACTTCGCCGACATTGAGTCGATCATCGGGGTCGGGTCGCCGTGGGCCTCCGGCGAGGGTGCCGGCGGGCCCGCGACCGTGGTTCCGGCGGGTCCGTGACCGTGGTTCCGGCGGGGGCCGTGACCGGGGTTCCGGCGGGGGCCGTGACCGGGGTTCCGGCGGGGCCGTGACAGTGATCAGGTGTACGCCAGCCACCTCGTCCGTGCCGGATGAGGTGGCTGGCGTACACCTCACTGCGCCGATCGGCGCGCCTGGCCGTCGTGGTGGTGGGGGAGTGTGCAGCGGGTGCCGTCGGGCAGGCGGGGCGTCGCACCAGATGCGGTGCCGGGCGTTCTGGTTGTCGTCCTCGGAGAGGGTGCGGTCGCCGAAGTCCAGCGTCGGCAGGTGGGCCAGGCTCGCCCGCAACGCGCGAGCCAGCCCGATCGCGTCGGCCCGGGTGGTGAGCCGGGTGGGCAGGTGCAGAATCCGGTACGTCACCAGTGGCCACCGTTCGCACCGTGCCTGCGGACGCCCTCGGTGGGTGGCTGACCGCGCCGGTGTTCGCCCTCGTGCTTCGCGAGCGCGGCCTGGTCTACACCGTTCCCCAGCGCGGCACCTACGTCGGTCAGGCCCCGCCCGGTAGCTGACGAAGCTCCTTCGCCAAGTCATGGCGGAGGGTCGTCGGCCGGACTGACGGGCGCGGTCGCAGGGCGGGCGCCGGCTGTCGGGGAATGGACAGGTCGAAGATCTCAACCGATCCGAGGACATAGAGTCTTGCCGCCGAGGTGCCCGCTGCTTCAGTCCGGAGGGCCCCGCTGCGCTAGCCCGGAGGACACGGTGTGGAAACTGGCGACGGAGACTGATCGTAAGGTCCACCGTGCCGCTCGGGTGGTGATCCCGATTCTTCTCGGGCTGCTCACCACCGGCTACGCGGTTGCGCTCTTCTTCCATCAGGAGCTGCGGTTGGCTGACAAGATCGAGCAGCCGCTGATAATGGCCTCGCTGCTGCTGATCATCGGTGTCCTGGTGCGGATCGAGCGTCGCCTGCCCTCGGACGAGGCGCCGGAGGTGACCATCTATCCCGACCGGACCAGTTTCTACGAGGCGACCCGGCGGGCGGTCGAGGACGCCCGGCACACCGTGCATGTGAGCTACCTGCGCGCCTGGAGCCCGGACGAGCTTGATGATGCCGTGCAACGGCACGTCGAGGCGTGTCGGAAGTGGGCCGACCGGTCGCACGAGCACAGCTTCCGTAGGGTCATCGTCAACGGCACCGATCTCCCGATGGTCGGCTTTCTTGAGCAGGAGCTTGCCGAGGTGCGGCACGCACGGGCGAACAAGCGGCATTACAACGTGAGACTGTTCGACCGTGGTGCGCAGGCCCAGGGAATGGTGAGCATCGGGCTCTACGACGGCGAGCAGGTGTTCGTCTCGTACTCCATCGACACTGACAGCATCATGGGGATGAGCATTCGCAGCCGGAAGGTCGTCCGGGACTGCTTCGCCCGATACTTCGACCATCTCTGGGAGAACGCCGTCCCCATCGAGAAATACCCGATCGGCGACGCGCCCGCGTCGGCGAGCCTTGGCTGACGTACCCGGTCAGTTCGGCTCGGTGTCGGGCGAGCCGGTGGGGGCGGTGCGGCGCCTGGTGCGTTCGGCGCGCCACCAGGTGCGGGCCAGGGCGAGGCTGGCGAACAGGCCGAGGCTGGCCGGAGCCACGGCCAGCCAGTTGAAGTGGCCCGGGGTGGTGACGGCCGCGCCGATGGCGGCGTAGCCGAACGCCGACGGCGCGCAGGCCAGCACGCTGCCGACCAGGTACGGCAGCAGTCGGGCGCCGGTCGTGCCGTAGCCGTAGCTGACCAGCCCGAAGCCGCCGACCGGCAGCAGCCGTACGGTGATCACCCCGAGCACACTCTGCCGGCTGAACCAGCCGTCCAGCCGGGCCAGCCGGCCCCGGAGCCGCTCGGCGACGAACTCCCGGCCCATCGCGCGGCCGATCCCGAAGCCGACGATCGCGGCCAGCAGGGCGGCGGCCATCATGTAGCCGGCGCCCGCCAGCGGCCCGAACAGGGCACCCCAGGCGACCGTGATGAGGGTACGCGGCACCAGCACTACCATCAGCGCGGCGCCGGCACCGACCGCGGCGACTGGGGCCGCCGGGCCGAGCCGGTCGGCCAGCCGGGGCGCCTGGGTGAAGTCCGGCGCCGGCAGGACGAGTAACGCGAGCCCGCACAGCCCGAGCACCAGGAGCAGGCCCAGGAACCGTCGCCCCGCACGCTGACCGAGCAGCGCCCGAACCCCGGCCATCGCGACCGCCGCCATCCGCCGCCACCGCCCGTCCTGGCCGGTGGGAACAGGCGGGCCGATCGGATCAGCCGGATCGGCGGGACCGGTAGGGCCAGCCGGGTCGGTCCAGCCGGTGGGGTGACTGGGGCCAGCCGGGTCGGTGGGGTCGGCCGGGGTCACTGCCGGGCGGCGGCGGCCACGGCCGCCGAGCGCTCGGAGCGCAGGCGGTCGGACCAGGTGTCGTCCAGCGGCGGCAGTTGGGCCGCGCCGATCGCCCAGCGCAGCAGCAGGTCCGCCAGTGCCGGGTTGCGGGCCAGCGCCGGCCCGTGCGAGTACGTCCCGAGCAGCTTGCCGTGCCAGGCGCCCTCGGTGGCGCCGTCGTTGCCGACCCCGGTGCTGACCCGGGCCAGCGGGGAGACCCCGGGGCCGAGGTGGGTGCGCCCGCCGTGGTTCTCGAAGCCGCTCAGCGGTGGCAGGTTGAGGCGCGGGTCGACCGGCCCGGCCAATTCGCCGACGGCCCGGGTGGGCCCGCGGTCGGAGCTGAGGTCGAGCAGGTCGAGCCCGGCGCACCGGGTGCCCTTGGCGTAGAAGGACGAGCCGAGCAGCTGGTAGCCGGCGCAGACCGCGAACACGACCGAGCCCTGCGCGACCGCGCGGTGCAGCCCGCCGTCGGCGAGCAGCCGCTGCGCGGCCAGCGCCTGCGGCCCGTCCTCGCCCCCGCCGATCAGGTAGATGTCCGCGCCCTGCGGCAGCCGCTGGTCGGAGCGCACCTCGTACATCTCCACCGGCAGGCCGCGCATCCCGGCCCGGTGGGCCAGGATCAGCATGTTGCCCCGGTCGCCGTACGTGGACAGCAGGTCCGGATAGATCCAGACGATACGCAGGCTTTCAGTTGACACGGTCCAACTCCGCTCGGATGTCCTGGAACGCGGTGTAGTTGGCGATCACCTCGAGCCGGCCCGGCGGCACCGCGGCGACGGCTTCGCGGAAGGTGCGCACGTGCTGGAACGGTACCCGGTTCACGTCGAGTCGCACCGCCAGGTCGTACGCCCGGTCCCCGGTGATCAGCACCTGGCGGCCACGCAGCGGCGCGAAGTCCACGTCGAACAGCCAGGAGGTGTCCAGCCCGTCGGGGTCCCGGGCGTTGATGGACAGCAGGGTGGGTGCCTGGTCGGCCATGTCGAACGCCTCCAGCCAACTGGCCGGGTTCTTGGCCAGCAGCAGCCGGACGTTGCGGCCGTCGCGGTCCACCTGCGCGTACCGGCCGGCGACCGAGGTCACCGTGCCGAGCCGGGAGACCGCGTCGGTGGGGCGTACCCCGAACTGGGCGGCCACGGCCAGCGCGGTGGCCGCGTTGCCGATGTTGACCTTGCCGGGGAGTTGGAGCTGGACCTTGTGCCAGGCGCCGGTGGGGTCCAGCACGCCGTCGTCCTCGACCACCCAGTGCGGCTGCGGCCGGCGCAGCGGGCAGCCCGCGCACCACCAGTCGCCGCCGGAGCGCTGGATGGTCGAGCCGCACTCCGGGCAGACCCACGAGTCGTCGTGCCAGCGCTGGCCGGCGCTGAACCAGGTGACCGCCCGTTCCGCCCGCAACGGCCCGGCCGGCGGGGTGGCCGCCCACACCACCATGGGATCGTCGGCGTTCGCCACCACCCGGGTCTCGGGGTAGCGCATCAGCGTCGCCCGCCACAGCTGCGCCATCATCGCCACCTCCTTGGCCCGGTCGAGCTGGTCGCGGGAGAGGTTCAGCAGCGCGATCGCCTGCGGCTCGGTCGCCTCGATGACCTGCGGCAGGTAGTGCTCGTCGACCTCCAGCACGGCGTACGGGGTCCGGCCCGCCTTGGCCAGCGCGGAGGTGTGCCCGGTCGGCATGTTGGCGCCGAACGAGTTGGTGGCCACCGGGCCGAGTACGCCGAGCGCGGCGGCGGTCAGCCGGGTGGTGGTGGTCTTGCCGTTGGTGCCGGACACCAGGGCGACGGCCCGGCCGGACGCCAGGTGGGTCAGCAGCTCCGGATCGATCTTGAGCCCGATCCAGCCGCCGATCACCGATCCGTCGCCGCGTCCGGCGGCCCGGGACAGCGCCGCGGCCGTCCGGGACACCGAGCTTGCCACCTTGGCCCGCATGGGCATTTTCCCGTCCGTCACGGACGCGAGATTACCGGAGCCGGCGGTCCGGCGGCCCGGCGCGTACATCACGGGCGGCTCGGCGGCGGTGGTCCGGTGGCTCGGCGGCCGCGGTCCGGCGCCGCGGCCGGACGGTGGGGGAGGGTCGGTGGAGGGGATAGCCCGGTGTGGGCGGCACGGGTGCTCCACTTTCCTCCACCTGTTGCGTCAGGGCGGTCACGAAGCCCGACCGCTCGCCCGAAATTTGCCGCTAATACCGGCATCTTGCCCCGCCCGTCGGAGCCCTGAAGCGGTTGTCGGATAGCGGACGCCGGGGCGGGTCGCCGAAACCCTCCACCTCGCCGCACCCGCTTTGACGTGCAGTTTTGTCCTCGACTTCACCGTCGCGACCGGGCGATTCCGGTTGCGGGTGGAGGGAAGTGGAGTAGAGTGGGGCGCGATGGTGGGCCTGGGAGGGCCACCGGCCCGGGGGTGGGCGGCGCCGCGAACGCCGCTGAAGGGCGAGGGGGGTTGGGCCGATGTTTCTCGGCACCCATACTCCGCGCCTGGACGACAAGGGCCGGCTGATCCTTCCGGCCAAGTTCCGGGACGAGCTGGCGGGAGGTGTCGTGATCACCAAGGGGCAGGAACGCTGCCTGTACGTCTTCCCGATGCTCGAGTTCCAGCGGATCGCGGGGCAGCTGCGCGAGCAGCCCATGACGCACAAGGCGGCCCGGGCGTACAGCCGGGTCTTCTTCGCCAGCGCCCACGACGAGGTGCCGGACAAGCAGGGCCGGGTGACCATCCCGATCCACCTGCGGGAGTACGCGGCACTGACCCGGGAGCTCGTGGTGATCGGAGCCAGCAGCCGGGTGGAGATCTGGGACCGCCAGGCCTGGGAGACCTACCTCGCCGAGAGCGAAGACGACTTCGCGGACATCGAGCAGGGGGTGTTGCCCGGCGGACTGTAGGGCCGACGAGCCTGACGTACTGCGAGATCTCCACCCGCTCGTGCTCCTGGCGCCTCTTCCCCGGTGCCAGGCGCGCGAACCGCACACCGGTGACCCGTTCGCCGGTGCGGACGGGACACGAGCGGATGGGGATCTGGCGGTATGACGAGCGGACGGGTGCTACAGACGTAATCAGACGTGGATCGGCGGTTCAGTGGGGGTCGAAATGGGGGAGCTGAGGGGCGCGCACGTGCCCGTGCTGCTCGAGCGGTGCCTCGAGCTGTTGGCCCCCGCGCTGTCCCGGCCGGGCCGTACGGTACACGTCGATGCCACGCTGGGTCTGGGGGGGCACGCCGAGGCGGTCCTCGCCGCGCACCCGGACACCGTACTGGTAGGTCTCGACCGGGATCCGGAGGCCCTGGCGCACGCCCGGGCCCGGCTGGACCGGTTCGCCGACCGGATCCACCTGGTCCACGCGGTGTACGACGAACTGCCGGCGGTGCTCGCCGACCTGGGCCTGCCCGGCGTCGACGGGGTGCTGTTCGACCTGGGCGTCTCCTCGCTCCAGCTCGACGCGCCCGACCGGGGGTTCGCGTACGCCCAGGACGCGCCGCTGGACATGCGGATGGACCAGACCACCGGCCGGACCGCCGAAGAGGTGGTGAACGGCTACTCCCACGGTGAACTGGCCCGGGTCCTGCGGGTCTACGGCGAGGAGAAGTTCGCCGGCCGGATCGCCTCGGCGATCCTGCGCGAACGGGAGCGGACCCGGATCACCTCGTCGGCCCGGCTCGCCGAGCTGGTTCGGGAGGCCATTCCGGCACCAGCCCGACGAACCGGCGGACACCCGGCGAAGAGAACGTTTCAGGCTTTACGCATCGAGGTAAACAGCGAACTGGCGGCGCTGGAGACGGCGCTGCCGGCCGCCCTGGACGCGCTCGCCCTGGGCGGCCGGATGGTGGTGCTGTCCTACCACTCGCTGGAGGACCGGATCACCAAACAGGCGTTCGCCGGCCGGGCCCGCAGCACGGGTCCGGTCGACCTGCCGGTCGAACTGCCCGGCACCGGGCCGACGCTGCGGCTGCTCAGCCGGGGTGCGGAACTACCGGGGTCGGCCGAGGTGGACGGCAACCCGCGGGCCGCCTCGGTGCGGCTGCGGGCAGCGGAACGGATCGACCCGGACGCCGGGTCGGAACGCACGGCGTGGGGCGGTCGCGACCGGCCCCGCCGTGGGGGAAGGGCAGCAGAGGGAAGGGCAGCACACACCTCCGGTGTGCTCCGGCCGGCGCGAACCGGGCGGGGTGCGGCGGAGCCGGAGTCATCCGGGCCGGACGGTCCGGAGCGACACAGCGGGACGGTAGTACAGGGGGAGGGAAGATGAACGTCGAGAAGCGCGACCGCCGGGACACCGGCGCACAGCGTGGCGCTGGGGAGCGCACACCACGGTCGGGGGGCCGGACCGTGGCGCAGCGGACCGCGGGAACAGCATCGACCACGCCCATCCGGCGGGCCGCGGCCAACCGACTGGGCGGGACCGAGCCGGTCCGCCGGCCGGGGGTCGCGGAGCAGCCGGAGCGGCTGGACGGTACCGGGTCGGGCCAGGCTGGATCGGGCCAACCGACGGCATCGGCCCAGGACCGGACGGCGACGGGCCGGGACCGGCCGGCGTCGAGCCGGGACCGCACGACAACGGGCCGGGACCGGACCTCGGGCCGGGACCGGGCGGCGTCGGGCCGCGACGGTGCGGTGCGCGGTCGGGGGACCCGTGCCTTCCCGGTCGCCGGCAACACCGCGCTGGCGCCCGAGGCGGTGCCCGTCACCGGCCGCCGGCCGGAGTCGGACTCTGCCGCGCGCCGGTCCGGCACGGCCGACACCGATCGCCGGACGCCCCGGCTGGAGGTGGCGCCGCCACCGCCGGTGCTGGTGCCCCGGGCGCCGTTCATCGCGCTGATCATCGCCGTGGTGGTGGGCGGGGTGCTGGGCATCCTGGTCGTCAACACGAAGATCAACGAGAACGCCATCCGGCTGTCCCGGATGCAGGACCAGCAGGCCGCGCTGGACCTGCGCCAGCAGCAGCTGGAGGACCAGATCACCAAGGCCGAGGCGCCGGGCAACCTGGTCGACCAGGCCCGCAAGCTGGGCCTGGTCGACTCCGGCCCGCCAGCGTTCATCCGGCTGCCCGACGGCCGGACCATCGGCGTGCCGCAGCCGGCCGAGGGCCAGCAGTCGGTGACCAGCGAGCAGGGTGCGGGAGGCTGAGCGGTGTCGCCCCGCCCGGACGATCCGCGCCGGGACGATCAGTCGTCCCGGCGCGGACCGTCGCGTACCGGTGAGTCGCGGGCCCGTGAGCCGCGTACGGGTGAGTCGCGGGCCCGGGAACCGCGTACCGGTGAACCGAATGCCGGTGAGTCGCGTGCCGGAGACCGGCGGGACGGCCGGCCCGGCGGCATCTCGGACGCCCGCGCCTACACCCCGCGCGGACGCACGGTGCGGGAGGCCGCCGAACAGCGGCGTACCCCCCGGTCCGGCCGGTCGCAGGACCCGTTCCGGCCCGCCCTGCAGGTGCTCGACGGCGGCCGGGAGGGACCCCGGTCCGGCCGGGAGGGACCCCGGTCGGCGCCCAGGATGGCGCCGGCGCCCACCCGGGGTGGCACCGGTCGAGTTCCCCCCCGGCCGGCCCGGGGCGAAGACGTGGCCAGGCCGCCGCGCCGGACGACGTCGGCCGCGCGCCAGCCGGTCCGGTCGAAGCGCCCGGTCCGGCCGCCCCGACTGGCCGATCCACGCCGCCGGCTGCGGCTGGGTACCTTCGTGGCACTGGCCCTGTTCGTCACCATCGGCATCCGGCTGATCGCCATCCAGGTGGTGCAGACCCCGGCGTACGCGGACGGTGGCCTGCAGGACCGGACCAGGCCGGTGGTGCTGCCGGCGCCGCGCGGCGCCATCTACGACCGGTCCGGGGTGCCGCTGGCGCGCAGCGTGGAGGCCCGGTACATCTACGCGGACCCGACCATGGTCAAGGACGTGCGGGCCACCGCGCGGGCGCTGCAACCGCTGCTCGGCATCCCCGCCTCGCAGCTCGAACCGCGACTGGCCCGGCAGAAGACCGACGACGGTCGGGACTCCCAGTTCGAGTACCTGGCCCGGAGCGTGCCGGTGGACACCGCCGACAAGATCATGGCTCGGGAACTGCCCGGGATCGGCCAGGGCCGGGACGAGCGGCGGGAGGTGCCCAGCGGGGACCTCGCGGCCAACCTGCTCGGCTTCGTCGGGCGGGACATGAACGGCCTCGAAGGACTGGAGGCGCGGTACGACTCGCTGCTGCGCGGCGTGCCGGGCCGGCGGACGTACGAGCACGGGGGCGGGGACCTGGATGTCCCGATCCCCGGCGGGTTCATCCAGGAGACCAAGGCCCAGCCGGGCAGCTCGCTGGAACTCACCATCGACCGGGACCTGCAGTACAAGACCCAGACCATCCTGCACGAGCGGACGAAACAGACCGGCGCCAGCGCCGCCGCGGCGATCGTGCTGGACGTACACACCGGTGAGGTGCTGGCCCAGGCCAGCGACCCGACGTACAACTCGGCCGATCCGGGCGGCAGCGACCCGGCGGCCCGGGTCGACAACGCCACCAGCTTCGTGGTCGACCCCGGTTCGGTGCACAAGGCGATCACGATCGGCGCCGCGCTCCAGGAGGGCAAGGTCAGGCCGGACGAGAGCATCCTGGTCGGGTCGACCATCACCAAGGGCGACCAGCCGTTCAGCGACACCCACCCACTGCCCGACGGGGTGCCGGTGCCGATGAGCCTGCCCGGCATCATGGCCTACTCCTCCAACGTCGGCACCATCAAGATCGCCGACCGGCTGGGCAAGGAGAAGCTGTACGAGTACCAGCGGAAGTTCGGGCTCGGCCAGCCCACCGGCGAGGGCGTCCCGGGCGAGGCGGCCGGCCTGCTGCTGCCACCCGACCAGTGGAGCGGGTCGTCCTACGGATCCGTCCCGATCGGGATGAGCGTGTCGGCCACCCCGTTGCAGATGGCCGCCGCCTACGCGGCCATCGCCAACAACGGCACCTGGGTGCAGCCGCACCTGATCAAGGAGACGATCGGTCCGGACGGCAGCCACACCCCGGCACCGGCGCCGAAGACCCATCCGGTGCTCAGCCCGGCCAACGCCGCGGCGCTGCGGACCATCCTGGAGGCGGTCACCACCGTGGACCACGCGACCGGGCTGCGGGCCGCCATCCCGAACTACCGGGTGGCCGGCAAGACCGGCACCGGCGGGCTGGTCCGCAACGGCTCCTACGCCCCCGGCGAGGTGGCGTCGTTCGTCGGCATGGCGCCGGCCGACAACCCGCGGTACGTGGTGGCCGTCTTCGCGTACACCCCGGGTGGTGAGGGGGGTGACGTCTCGGCACCGGCGTTCAAGGACATCATGGAGTTCACCCTCAGCCACTACCGGGTGCTGCCGACCGGGACGAAGCCGCCCAACTTCGTCGTCTATCCCCGGTGACCAGGGACTGCGGGCCATCATCGGTAGGTGCGGCAGATGCGGCGGGGCGGCGGTGCGGTCGGGACGGCCGGACGGGGTAGGGTCTGACGCCGTGTCCGGCAATCCGCGTCCCCGTACCGTGCCCCCGGTACCGCTCGGCGACCTCGCCGCGCGGATCGGGGCGGCCCTCCCGGCGGGCGCCGCCGGTACGCCGGTCTCCGGCGTCACCCACGCGAGCACCGAGGTCCGCCCCGGTGACCTGTACGCCGCGCTGTCCGGCGCCCGCCGGCACGGCGCCGAGTTCGTTCCGGCGGTCGCCGCGGCCGGTGCGGTGGCCGTACTGACCGATCCGGCCGGTGCCCCGGCGGCGGCCGAGGCCGGGCTGCCGGCACTGGTGGTCCCGGACCCCCGGCAGGCGCTCGGCCCGGTGGCCTCGGCGGTCTACGGCGACCCGACCGCCGCGCTGACCGTCATCGGCCTGACGGGTACGGCCGGCAAGACCTCCACGGCCTACCTGGTGGAGGCGGGCCTGCGGGCCGCCGGCCGGACCACCGGGCTGATCGGCACGGTCGAGACCCGCCTCGGTGACCTGCGGGTGGACAGCGTCCGGACCACGCCCGAGGCCACCGACCTGCACGCGATGCTGGCGGCGGCCCGGGAGCGCGGGGTGACCGACGTGGTGATGGAGGTGTCCAGCCACGCCCTCGCGATGGGCCGGGTCGGCGGCGTCCGGTTCGCGGTCGGCGGCTACACCAACTTCGGCTCCGACCACCTGGACTTCCACCACAGCGTGGCGGACTACTTCGCCGCCAAGGCGCTGCTGTTCGACGGCCGGTGCGCGGTCGAGGTGCTCAACGCCGACGATCCGGCGCTGGAGTCGCTGCGCAAGCCGGCCACCGTCACCTACTCGGCGTCCGGTGACCGCACGGCGACCTGGTGGGCCGGCGACGTCGCCGGGTCCGGCTTCGCCCAGCGGTTCACCGCGCACGGTCCGGGCGGCATCGAGGTGCCGGCCGGAGTGACCCTGCCGGGCCGGCACAACGTGGCGAACGCGCTGCTGGCCATCGCCGCGCTGGTGGGCGCGGGCGTCGCCCCGGCGACCGCCGCGGCCGGGGTGGCGGCCTGCCCCGGGGTGCCGGGCCGGCTGGAACTGGTCGACACCGGCGGACCGGTGCGGGGGGTGGTGGACTACGCGCACAAACCGGACGCCATCGTGGCGGCCCTGGCCGCGCTGCGCGAGCTGACCGCCGGCTCGGGCCGGCTGATCTGCGTCATCGGCGCGGGCGGCGACCGCGACAGCGGTAAGCGCCCGGTGATGGGCGACGCGGCGGCCCGGGGCGCCGACCTGGTGCTGGTCACCGACGACAACCCGCGCAGCGAGGAACCGGCCGGGATCCGGGCCCAGGTACGGGCCGGCGCCGAGCGGGCCGGCGGCGCGGAGGTCGTGGAGGTGGCCGGCCGGCGGAACGCGATCGACGAGGCGGTCCGCCGGGCGGAGCCGGGCGACATCATCGCGCTGCTGGGCAAGGGACACGAGCGCGGGCAGGAGATCGAGGGCCGCACGCGGCCCTTCGACGACCGGGTGGAGCTGGCGGCGGCGCTGACCGACCGGTTCGGTCGGCTGGTGGGTCAGCGATGATCCCGCTGACCCTGGCCGAGGTGGCCACCGCGGTCGACGGCCGGCTGGTGGCGGCCGACCCCACCGCCCGGGTGACCGGTACGGTCGAGTACGACTCCCGCCGGATCACCCCGGGTGGGCTGTTCGTGGCGTTCGCCGGGGAGAACGTGGACGGGCACGACTACGCGGCCACGGCGGTACGCGGCGGGGCGGTGGCCGTGCTCGGTACCCGGGCGGTCGAGGGCGTGCCGACGGTGCTGGTGGCAGACGCCCTGGCCGCCATGGCGGCGCTGGCGCGGGCGGTGCTGGACCGGCTGCCGGAGCTGACCGTGATCGGACTGACCGGCTCGTCCGGCAAGACCAGCACCAAGGATCTGATCGGGCAGCTGGTGAGCCGGCTCGGACCGACGGTCGCCCCGGCCGGCTCGCTGAACAACGAACTGGGCCACCCCTGGACGGTCCTGCGGGCCGACGAGACGACCCGCTACCTGGTACTGGAGAAGGGCGCCCGGGGTCCCGGGCACATCCGCTACCTGTGCGGGATCGCGCCACCCCGGATCGCCGTGGAGATCAACGTGGGGGTGGCGCACATCGGCGAGTTCGGCTCCCGGGAGGCCATCGCGGCGGCCAAGGGCGAACTGGTCGAGGCGCTGCCACCGGACGGTCTGGCCGTGTTGAACGCCGACGACCCGCTGGTCCGGGCGATGGCCGAGCGGACCTCCGCCCGGGTGGTGCTGGCCGGTGAGGCGGCCGACGCCCAGGTGCGGGCGGTCGACATCCACCCGGACGAGCGCGGCCGGCACTCGTACACGCTTGTCACCCCGCAGGGGCGGGTCCCGGTCCGGCTCGGGCTGACCGGGGCGCACCAGGTGGGCAACTCGCTGCTGGCCGCGGCCGTGACACGGGAGCTCGGGATGCCGCTGGAGGAGTTGGGGAGGGCGCTCGGTGAGCTCACCCTGGTCTCCACCCGACGGATGGACGTCTTCGACCGCGCCGACGGGGTGACGGTGATCGACGATTCGTACAATGCCAATCCCGCCTCCATGGCGGCGGCGCTGCGGGCGTTGACCGGTCTGGGCGACGGCCGGCGGACCATCGCGGTCCTCGGCTACATGGCGGAGTTGGGCCCGTTCGAGCGGGACGGGCATGCGGAGGTCGGCCGCCTGGCGGCCGAGTTGAACGTCGACCGGGTGCTGGTCGTGGCGGAGGCGGCTGCGCCGATCCACGACGGGGCACGCTCGGTCGCGACCTGGGGAGGAACATCGGTGCTGGTGACCGATCAGGCGGCGGCGATCGAGGAGCTGCGGCGCGACCTGCGCCCCGGTGACGTCGTCCTGGTGAAGGGTTCGCGCTACCGCACCTGGGAGGTGGCCGACGCGCTGCGCGCCGACGGCACGGTATCGACCGAGGGCGAGCCGGCGTGAGGGCGGTCATCGTCGCGGCGGCGGTGGCGTTCATCGTGTCGCTGTTCTGCACCCCGATCGGCATCCGGATCTTCCGGGCGCTCAAGGCGGGTCAGCCGATCCGTACCCTCGGGCCGGCCAGCCACCAGGGCAAGAAGGGCACCCCCACGATGGGTGGGGTGGTGTTCATCGTGGCCACCGTGATCGCCTACGTGGCCGGGCACCTCGCGCTGACCACGCTGCCGGAGGCGCAGATCGCCCAGGTCCGGCCGACGGTCACCGCGCTGGTGCTGCTCGGGCTGTTCGTGTTCTGCGGTGCCGTCGGGTTCCTCGACGACTACCTCAAGGTGCGCAAGCGCAACAGCCTCGGGCTGAGCGCGCGGGGCAAGCTGATCGGCCAGTTGCTGGTGGGCACGGTGTTCGGGGTGATCGCCCTGTACTTCCCCAGCACCAACGGGCAGACCGTGGGCAGCACGACGATCTCCTTCATCCGGGACATCAACGTGCTGAACGTCGGCAAGGTGGTCTCGGTGATCATCTTCGTGCTGGTGGTGATGGGCGCCAGCAACGGGGTCAACCTCACCGACGGGCTCGACGGCCTGGCCACCGGGGCCTCGGTGATGGTGCTGGGCGCGTACGCCCTGATCGCCTTCTGGCAGTACCGGCACTGGTGCGGTGACCGGGACTACAGCGCGGGTGGCAACTACTGCTACGCGGTCCGGGACCCGTTGGAGATCGCCCTGATCGCGGGGGCGGCGGCCGGGGCCTGTGTCGGGTTCCTCTGGTGGAACACCTCGCCGGCGCGGATCTTCATGGGCGACACCGGCGCGCTGGGGCTGGGCGGCCTGATCGGCGGTCTCGCGATGGCCTCCCGGACCATGCTGCTGCTGCTGATCCTCGGTGGTCTTTTCGTGATCATCACGATGTCCGTGGTGATCCAGATCATCTCGTTCAAGACCACCGGTAAACGGGTGTTCCGGATGTCACCGTTGCAGCACCACTTCGAACTGGCGGGGTGGAGCGAGGTCAACATCGTGGTCCGGTTCTGGATCATCGCGGGCATCGGGGTGGCGATCGCGCTGGGGCTGTTCTACAGCGAGTTCCTGACCGCCACGAGCTGAGCGGCGGGTCGCGGCCCGGCCACCGGCCGGTCCCGGCGTGGCAGGCCGGCCGCGTGGCCAGGCGGCGCTGGTGCGACACGCCGACCGGCGGGCTGCGCCGGCCCGGCGTGCCGAGGCTCGATGATGGTCGGATGGCCCAGCACCGGAAGACGCGCGCATGACCGGCGCCCAGCCCGCTGACCAGGCGGGACCGCCGAGGCGCCGGCCGGAACCGCCGGCCGGTACGCCGGCACCGGCCACCCCGACCCCCCGGCCGGCGTGGCGGTTCGACCCGCCGGCGATGCTGGCCGCGCTGCGCGGGCTGCTGGCCCGGCCGCTCGCCTCCTACTACCTGCTGATCTCCAGCTCCGGACTGCTGCTGATGATCGGCCTGACCATGGTCTTCTCGGCGACCAGCGTGCAGGCGTACGCGGAGAACGGCAACGCCTTCGCGGACCTGGCCAAGCAGGCGTTCTACGCCTTCATCGGGCTTGTCGCGTTCTGGATCTGCCAGCGGTTGCCCGCCGGGTCGTTCCGCTCGCTGGGTGGCCCGGTGCTGATCGGCTCGCTGCTGCTGCTGGTGGTCCTGGACCTGCTGCTGGTCTACCAGTCGCTGGCCGACCTGGAGGTGGCCCGCGTGGGGCCGCTGGAGGCCGACCTGCTCTGGCTGTACATCGGGCCGATCGGGTTGCAGCCGTCCGAGATCGCGAAGTTCGGCATGGTGCTGTGGGGCGCCGAGGTGGTGGCCCGCAAGGGCCCGGCCGTGGGCTGGTGGCGGGAACTGCTGATGCCGCTGGCCCCGGCGGTGGGGCTGCTGTTCCTGCTGGTCGGCTACAACGACCTGGGCACCATGCTCTGCCTGCTGGCCATCGTGGTGGGCCTGCTGTGGGCGGCCGGCGTCCGGATGCGGATCTTCGCCACCCTCGGCGCGGTCGGGCTGGTCGGCATCGGCCTGCTGATCGCCGCCGCCTCCCTGGGCGCCGGCTCGGGCAGCACCGACGCGGAGAACTACCGGCTGGTGCGGCTGACGGCGTTCCTGCACCAGAACGATCCGAAGTGCCTGGAGGCCGCCTGCTACCAGCTCGGCATGGCGCGCAGCGCGATCGACCACGGCGGCTGGTTCGGGGTGGGCCTGGGCAAGAGCAGCCTCAAGTGGGACTGGCTGCCGCAGGCGCACAACGACTTCATCTACGCGATCCTGGCCGAGGAACTGGGGGTGGTCGGCTGCGTGGTCGTGCTCGCACTGCTGGCCGTGCTGGCGTACACCGGACTGCGGATCGCCCGCCGGGTGACCGACCCGTTCCGCCGGCTGGCCGCGGCGGCGGCCACCACCTGGCTGGTCAGCCAGGCCATCATCAACATCGGCGGGGTGGTCGGCCTGCTGCCGATCACCGGCCTGCCGCTGCCGTTCATCTCCGACGGCGGCAGCGCGCTCGTGGTCACCCTGGCCGCCGTGGGCATGCTCGCCTCGTTCGCCCGGGCCGAACCGGATGCTGCCAGAGCCCTGAACGCCCGTCCGCCGGCACCCTGGGTCCGACTACTCTGGGCCCCGTTGCCGCCGATTCCCGGCCGGCGGCGCCCCGGCCCGGAGCCGGCGGCGCCCGCCCGGGGGTCCGGACCACGGTCCGGACCACGGCGGGAGGCCCGGCCGAACGACGGCCGGGCGACCAGAGTGCGCGCCGAAACGGCGAGCGAGAGGAGACGCTGATGGGTCCGCTGCGGTCGGTGGTGCTCGCGGGAGGCGGCACCGGGGGGCACATCTACCCCCTGCTCGCCTTCGCCGACTGTCTGCGCAGACACGACCCCGGCGTCCGGATCACCGCGTTGGGCACACCCAAGGGGCTGGAGAACGAGCTGATCCCGCCGCACGGCTACGACCTGCGGCTGATCCCGGCGTACCAGCTGCCCCGGTCGGTGAACATGAACCTGCTGCGTACCCCCGACCGGATGTGGCGGGCGGCCCGGGAGGCGGGCAAGGTGATCGACGATGTGCGCGCCGACCTGGTGCTGGGCTTCGGCGGGTACGTGTCGGTGCCGGCCTACCTGGCGGCGTGGCGGCGGGAGCTGCCGATCGTGATCCACGAGGTGAACGTGCCACCGGGGGTGGCGAACCGGATGGGGATGAAGTTCACCAGGGATGTGGCGGTGGGCTTCCCGCACCAGCCCGTCCAGGCCGAGGCGCTGCGCGACGCCCGGGTGGTGGGGGTGCCGCTGCGGCGGGCGATCACCGGGCTGGACCGGACGGTGCACGGAGCCGCCGCCCGGGCCCACTTCGGGCTGCGGCCGGACCTGCCGACCCTGTTCGTCTCCGGCGGATCCCAGGGCGCCCGGTCGATCAACCTCGCGGTCGCCGGGGCGGCCAAGGAGCTGTCGGCGGCCGGCATCCAGGTGCTGCACGTCATCGGCGCCCGCAACGAGGGCGTCTCGGTGCCGACCGACCTGCCGGTGCCGTACGTGACCCTGCCCTACCTGTCCGAGATGGAACTGGGCTACGCGGCGGCGGACCTGATGCTCTGCCGGGGTGGCGCGATGACCTGCGCCGAGGTGGCCGCGATCGGTCTGCCCGCGGTCTACGTGCCGTACCCGCACAGCAACCAGGAGCAGCGCCGCAACGCGCTGCCGGTGGTGGAGGCCGGCGGCGGCCTGCTCGTCGACGACGCCGAGCTGAGTCCGGGTTGGATCGAGCAGCACGTGATCCCGCTGCTGCGCGACCCGCGCCGGCTGGCCGGGATGGGCGCGGCGGCCGGCGCGTACGGCCGGCGGGACGGCGACGAGGCGCTGCTGGACTTCGTCTACGAGGTGCTGAACCGGTGAGCGCGCGGGAACTGCCACGGCGGAGCGCGGGGGTCGGCCCGGCGGGCGCGGCGAAGTGTGCCGCGGCGGAGCATGGGGTCGGCCCGGTGAGCGCGCGGAGCGTGCCGAGCGCCCTGGTCGCGAACGGAGATGGGAACTGATGGTGGCGTTGAACACCGCGGAGCTGTCCCCGGCGGGCACGGTCGCCGCCGAGGAGCTGGGCACCGTACACCTGATCGGGATCGGCGGGGTCGGGATGAGCGGCCTGGCCCGGTTGCTGCTCACCCGCGGCGTCCCGGTCACCGGCAGCGAGCTGCGGGAGTGGCCCTCGCTGGTCGGGCTGCGGGCGCTGGGCGGCACGATCCACATGAGCCACCGGCCGGAGAACCTGGACGGCGTGGACACCGTGGTCTACTCCTCGGCCATCCCGCCGGAGCACCTGGAGCTGGTCGAGGCGCACCGGCGCGGGCTGCGGGTGCTGCACCGCTCCGAGGCGCTGGGCGCGGTGATGACCGGCCGCCTCACGATCGCGGTCGCCGGCACGCACGGCAAGACCACCACCACCTCGATGGTGACAATGATCATGCAGCGGGCCGGGCTCGACCCGTCGTTCGTGATCGGCGGGGAGATCTCCGAGGTCGGCTCCAACGGCCATCACGGCACCGGCGAGTACGTGGTGGCCGAGGCCGACGAGAGCGACCGGTCGTTCCTGCTCTACCGCCCGTACGCCTCGATCATCACCAACGTCGAACCGGACCACCTGAACACCTACGGCGACTACGCCGGGCTGGAGGCCGGGTTCGCCGAGTTTGCCGGGCTGACCGAGCCGGACGGGTTCGTGGTGCTCTGCGCCGACGACCCGGGCACCCGCCGGCTGGCCGTCGGGCTGCGCGGGCAGGGCCGGACCGTCTTCACGTACGGCACGGCCGACGACGCCGACCTGCGGATGACCGACATCGCCTCGTCCGCGCAGGGGGTGCGCTACCTGGCCACCCTGCACGGCGAGCCGCTGGGTGAGATCCGGCTGTCGACGCCGGGCCGGCACCTCGGGCTGAACAGCGCCGCGGCGGTGCTCACCACGCTGAAGCTGGGTGTGCCGTTGGAGGCCGCGCTGGCCGCGCTGGCGTCGTTCCCGGGCGTACGTCGGCGGTTCGAGCGCAAGGGCACGGTCGCCGGGGTCCAGGTCTGGGACGAGTACGCCTACCACCCGACCTCGATGACGTTGGCCCTGGAGACGCTGCGTGAGGTGGCCGCCGGTGGCCGGGTGATCGTGGTGTTCCAGCCGTACCGGCTGTACCGCACCCGTGACCTGCAGTCCGACCTGGCCCGCGCGCTGAGTCTCGCCGACGAGGCGGTGGTGCTGGAGGTCTTCGGTCCGGGTGAGGTGCGCGAGCCGGGCGAGGGCGGCGTGGCGCTGACCGAGGAGATCGACCTGCCGGCCGGGCGCAAGGTGTTCCTGCCGTCCTGGGACGACGTACCGGCCGAGGTGGCCCGCCGGGCCCGGCCGGGTGATCTGGTGGTGACGATGGGCGCCCCGCCCATCTCGCTGCTCGGGGACGAGCTGTTGGCGGCGTTGGCCGACCGGGTTGGTCCGGCCGGCGTGGACGCCGGGCTGGACGCCGCTCCCCGTACGGCCGGATGAGCCCGGCCGCCGGTCGCGGCCGGTCGCCGGGCGGGCCGCGCGGGACCGGCGGGTCGCGTTCCGGCGCCGGCGGGCGGCCGGCGGGTCGGGGCCCGGTGCGCCGCGCCGGTGCCGACCGGCTGTCGGTGGCCCGCCCGGAGCCGGCCGCCGGTCGGCCCGAGGGCGGCGCGGACCCGGTGGCCCGGCCCGGTCCCGCCCGCCGGTGGCGGCTGGTCCGGGCCGGCAACGCCGCGGTGCCCCCGTCGGCCCGGCGCTTCATGCGTCGGGCCCGGCAGCGCCGGCTGCGCGCCGCCCTGCCCTGGCTGATCGTGGCCGGCGGCCTGTGGGTGGTGGTGCTCGCCGGCTGGCTGGTGCTGGGCACCGGCCTGCTCGGGGTGGACGAGGTCCGGGTCGCGGGCACGGGCGTGCTGACCCCGGCGCAGGTGCGCGCGGCGGCGGCCGTACCGGACGGCACGCCGCTGGCCCGGGTCGACCTCGGTGGGGTGCGTCGCCGGGTGGCCGCGCTGCCGGCGGTCCGCCGGGTCACGGTGCACCGGTCCTGGCCGGGCACCCTGGTCATCGAGGTCGTCGAGCGGACGCCGGCGCTGGTCGTGCCGCGCCCCGACGGGTACGCCGTGCTGGACGGCACGGGGGTGGTGTTCCAGTCGGTGCCCATCCGCCCGGAAGGCCTGCCGCTGGCCCGGATCGGTTCGCCCGGTCCGGATGATCCGGCGACCCGGGCGGCGACGCAGGTGTTCGGCGCGCTTCCGGCCGAGTTGCGGCAGCAGGTGACCGAGGTGGGTGCGGCGAGTCCGGCCCGGATCACGCTGCTGCTGGCCAGCGGCCGGACGATCATCTGGGGAGATTCCTCGCAGCCCGAGGTGAAGGCCCGGGTCGCGCTGTCCTTGCTGGCCGGGAAGGGAAACACCTTCGATGTCAGCGCCCCGGATGTGGTGACCATCCGCTGACCGGCGCGGCGACACGCCGAGGCGGGTCCTTGGCAGCCGCCGGGCCGGCGCTTACGTTGCCCCGAGAGGATCAGTGGTTGACATAACTCTAAGCCTCTAGTAGAGGGTGAGGGTTTAGCCTTCGCGCTCCGTCGCCGGGGAATGTCAACCGTGCTCCGGCCCGGCCGTACCACGCTCGGCGCACCTGCCGATCTCGAAGGAAAGGACCCCGATGACACCTCCGCACAACTACCTGGCGGTCATCAAGGTCGTCGGCATCGGTGGGGGCGGTGTCAACGCCGTCAACCGCATGATCGAGGTTGGGCTCAAGGGCGTCGAGTTCATCGCGATCAACACCGATGCGCAGGCGCTGCTGATGAGCGACGCCGACGTCAAGCTCGACGTCGGCCGCGAACTGACCCGGGGCCTCGGCGCCGGGGCCAACCCGGACGTCGGCAAGAACGCCGCCGAGGACCACCGGGACGAGATCGAGGAGGTGCTCAAGGGCGCCGACATGGTCTTCGTCACCTGCGGCGAGGGCGGCGGCACCGGCACCGGCGGGGCGCCCGTGGTGGCCAACATCGCCCGAAAGCTCGGCGCGCTGACCATCGGCGTGGTGACCCGGCCGTTCTCGTTCGAGGGCAAGCGCCGGCAGGTCCAGGCCGAGGCCGGGATCGAGGAACTGCGCAACCAGTGCGACACCCTGATCGTGATCCCCAACGACCGGCTGCTGGCCCTCGGCGACCGGGGCATCAGCATGATGGACGCCTTCCGGCAGGCCGACCAGGTGCTGCTCTCCGGTGTCCAGGGCATCACCGACCTGATCACCACGCCGGGTCTGATCAACCTGGACTTCGCCGACGTCAAGAGCGTGATGAGCGGGGCCGGCAGCGCGCTGATGGGCATCGGCAGCGCCCGGGGGGACAACCGGGCGGTGGAGGCGGCCGAGGCGGCCATCTCCAGCCCGCTGCTCGAGCAGAGCATGGACGGCGCCCGTGGCGTGCTGCTGTCCATCGCCGGCGGCTCCGACCTGGGCCTCTTCGAGATCCACGACGCGGCGCAGCTGGTCACCGACGCGGCGCACCCGGACGCCAACATCATCTTCGGCGCGGTCATCGACGACGCGCTCGGCGACGAGGTGCGGGTCACGGTGATCGCGGCCGGCTTCGACGGGGGGACCCCGGCGTACAAGTCGACCGAGACGCCGCGCAAGAGCGGGCCGCCGACCGGGCCACCGCCGGCCGTTCCGGCTCAGCCCGCCACGCCGGCCACGCCGACCCCGCAGCCGCGGCGGGTGCTGTTCGACGACGTCGACGTGCCCGACTTCCTCAAGAACGGCTCCTGAGTACGTCTGGTACGGCTCACCCCTGCGACCGTGGAAGACGCGCTCCGTTGACGAACAATCCTGCCGGCGCCCGGCGCGCCGAGTTGGCCGGCAACCTCGCCCGGGTCCAGGACCGGATCTCGGCGGCGTGCGCCGCGGCCGGCCGGGACCGGGGCGAGGTCCGGCTGATCGCGGTCACCAAGACCTACCCGGCCAGCGACGTACTGCTGCTGGCCGGGCTCGGCGTCACCGACGTGGGGGAGAACCGTGACCAGGAGGCGGCGCCGAAGGCCGCCGAGGTCCGGGCCGGCGGTGCCGGCCCACGCTGGCACTTCGTGGGCCGGTTGCAGCGCAACAAGTGCCGCTCGGTGGTCGGGTACGCCGACACGGTCCAGTCGGTGGACAGCGCCCGGCTGGCCATGGCGCTGTCCGGCGCCGCGACGGCGGCCCGGGACAGCCCGCTGGACGTCCTCGTGCAGGTCAGCATCGACGGCGACCCGGACCGCGGCGGCGCGCTGCCGGACAGCGCGGATCCCGATCTGGGTCTGGGGGCGGTGACCGACGCGGTCGCCGGGGCCCCGGGCCTGCGCCTGGCCGGGTTGATGGCGGTGGCGCCGCTGGGGTGGGAACCGGACCGGGCCTTCGGCCGGCTGGCCGAGTTGGCCGGCGCGGTTCGGGCCGAACATCCGGGGGCCACCGTGCTGTCGGCCGGGATGAGTGGCGACCTGGAGGCGGCGGTGGCGCACGGTGCGACACTCGTACGGGTTGGTAGCGCGTTGCTCGGAATGCGTGCCACGCTGCGGTAGCCTGGCGCCGACGGTGAATTACACGGGTGTTGTTCAGGCCGGAGCTGGTGTTCCGGGGCGATCTGACCTTCCGCGAGAGCAGGGGACTGACGGCTCGGTCGACCCGGGCCGTCGTGGTCTTGTGACCGGTGGGCGCGGTGGGTGTCCACGCGAGTGGACGGTGAAGCGGCACGGGGGCGCGTGCCGCATGGTGGACGGAGGGCGCGGGGATGGGTGCACTGCGCAAGGCTGGCGTCTGGCTCGGGCTCGTCGAGGAGGATGACGAGCGTGGGTACGACGACGACGGGGCCTATGACAAGGGTGGATACCGCGAGTCGCGCTACCGGCAGAGCCGGTACGCCGAGGACTACGACGACGCCGATGACGAGCCGGAGGCGCCGGTGACCCCGCCGCGAGCCCGGTCCGGTGACCGTGGCCGGCTGACTGACCGGACGACCAGTCGCGGCAGCGACCTGGACCGGAGCGAGGACGACCGGGCCGAGCGGCTCGACCGGGCTGAGCGGCTGGACCGCACCGAGCGGATGGACCGGACCGAGCGGGCCAGCGTGCGTTCCATCACCCGGCCCGGCGCGGGCGACTCCGCGAACACGCACTCCTACCACACCCGGGACAACCTGGCCCTCGCCCCGCAGGCTCAGCCGCCGGTCCGGGCCAGTCAGCCCGAGGAGGAGCAGCGTTACCAGATCACCACGCTGCACCCGACCACCTACCGTGAGGCGCGGACGATCGGTGAGCATTTCCGGGACGGGGTCCCGGTGATCATCAATCTTACCGAGATGGATGAGGCGGATGCCCGCCGTCTGGTGGACTTCGCTGCCGGACTGGCGTTCGGGCTCCGGGGTACGATCGAGCGCGTTACCAACCGGGTGTTCCTGCTCTCACCGGCCAATGTCCAGGTCACTGCGGAGGACAAGGCCAAGATCGCTGAGGGCGGGTTCTTCAGCCTGAGTTAGTCGACTGAGGGGTTCCGTGTTCTCGATCTTCTTCCAGGTCCTGTACCTGCTCCTCTACGTGTTTTTGTTGGTGATTTTAGCCCGATTTGTTCTCGGCGCCGTGCTCCAGTACGGCCGGCGCTGGCAACCTGGCCGCGCGGCGTCCGCCGGACTCGAATCCGTGTGGAGCGTCACTGATCCCCCTCTCAAGGCGTTGAGGCGTGTGATCCCGCCATTGCGAATTGGTACCGTGAGCATCGACCTGGCCTCCCTTGTGCTCCTGGTTATCCTGTTCGTGCTGATGAGGTTCGTGGTGCAGCCGCTGATCACATCGACAATCTGACCAGCGTGCTACGCGGCCGCAACTGACCCGAGGAGTTTCGATGCCGCTGACCCCGGCCGACGTCCACAACGTCGCCTTCAAGAAGCCACCGATCGGCAAACGGGGGTACGACGAGGAAGAAGTCGACGCTTTCCTGGATGAGGTCGAGCGCGAGCTGGCCCGTCTGATCGAGGAGAACAACGAGCTGCGCGCCCAGGTCGAGCGTGGTGGCCGTGGCGGTGCTCCGGCCGGCCCCGGTGCCGACCCGCGGCTGGCCGCCGAGCTCAACGATGTCAAGGCACAGCTTGACCGGGTGCAGCGGGACAAGGCCGCCGCGGAGCAGGCCGCCCGCGCCATGCAGGCCGAGCTCGAGCAGGTGCGCGCCCAGGGCGGCGTGGTCGGCGGCGGCGACGGCGAGCAGCAGGCGCTGCGGGTGCTGATGATGGCCCAGCGGACCGCCGACGACCACGTCTCGGACGCCCGCCGCGAGGCTGACCAGTTGCTCTCCGAGGCCCGTTCCAAGGCCGAGGAGGTCACCCGGGAGGCGCGGGCCAAGGCCGACGCCCTCGAGCGGGACGCGCGCCAGCGGCACCAGGAGGCCATGGGCGGCCTGGACGCCAAGCGCACCGCGTTGCAGAAGCACATCGAGGAGCTCAAGCAGTTCGAGCGCGAGTACCGCACCCGGCTCAAGGCGTACCTGGAGAGCCAGCTGCGGGACCTCGACGGACGTGGCCAGGGTCTCGAGGTGGAGATGGGTCGGACCGAAGGCAATCGGTCCGGTGCCAACCCCGCCAGCCTCGCGACGGCCGGCCTCGCCAACTCGTACGGCGGCGGGCGTTCCGGCGCCCTCGAGTCCGGCCGCTGAGCCCGGCGCCCGGCCCGACCTGGGCGGTCGTGCCGGGCCGGCGGGCGGCAGCGCCCGGAGTGCCGACCGACAACGTATGACAGGGACGAAGCGGCGGGGGTGAGCCCGTGATAGTGGGAAGCCTATTGCTCATCCTCGTCGCTATCGCGCTGCTCGTGTTCGGGTTGGCCAGCGGCTCCAGCGTGCTCCTCGTCAGTTCCATCGCGGCCAGCCTGCTGGCCGCCGTGGCACTGGTGGTCGGAGCCCGGCAGGCGGCGGTCGGCCGGGCGGCGGCCGATCCGGGCAGACCCCGGTTCGGTTCGCCCACCCGCCGGACCGACCGGGACGACCCGCGATCCTTCGCCGGTGACCTCGACGAACCCCGGTCCGCCGACGGGTGGGTCGGCACGGTCCACGGGGCGGACCCGGACGAGCCCGCCCCGGCGGATGAACGGGCCGCCGGGACGACGGTTCCGCACCAGTCGGGACCGGAGTCCGACGAGTTCTCCGACGAGCCCGGTGTCCAGTCCAGCCCGGCCGCCGACGCGGCCCTGGTGGCACAGTTGACCGATGACGTCCTCGTGGTCGACGGTCGCCCCCGCTACCACATCGCCGGGTGTTCGTACCTGACCGGTCGGCCCGCCGAGGCGTTGCCGGTCCGGGACGCGATCGGATACGGCTTCACCCCCTGCGCGCTCTGCGAGCCGGACACGGCCCTGCTCGCCGGTCAACCCCGGGGCTGAGCGCCGGGTGGCAGCGCACCGAGGCGCGCCCCGCGCGGTGGATGACCCGACCCGTGGCGCCGCCCGACGGCACGGCCGCCTGCCCGGCGCGGGGAATGACCCGATCCGTGGCTCCGCCCGACGGCACGGCCACGCGTCCGGCGCGGTGGATCCGGCTCCCTTCGTCGTGCCGGTCCGGGTGCGGCCGGGTGCGGCCCGGACCCGGGTGGGCGACGTCCGTTCCGGCCCGCACGGCCCGGCGCTGATGATCCTGGTGCCGGCGCCCGCGGTGGACGGACGGGCCACCGAGGCGGCCCGGCGGGCGCTGGCCGAGGCCCTCGGGGTACGGCCCGCCTCGGTGACGTTGCGGGCCGGCGCGACCAGTCGGGACAAGCTGTTCGAGATCGCCGACCCGCCGCCGGACCTGGCCGACCGGCTGAACGTGCTGCGCGCCGGACCCCCGGCGTGACCTCCCCGCTCGACCTCGCGCTGCTGGTCGGCGCCCTCGTCCTGCTGATCGCGGTCGGTGCGGTACGTCTCTCCACCCGGCTCGGGGTACCCAGCCTGCTGGTCTACCTCGCCCTCGGGGTGGCCATCGGCGAGGCGGGGCTGGGGATCCGGTTCGACGACGCGGAGCTGACCCGCAACCTCGGTTTCTGCGCGCTCATCGTGATCATCGCGGAGGGTGGCCTCACGGCCCGGTGGAGCACCCTGCGTCCGGTGCTCGGGCTGTCCGCGACACTCGCGACGGTCGGCGTGGTGGTCAGCATCGTCGTGGTCGGGGTGGCCACCCATCTCCTGCTGGACCTGTCGTGGCGGCTGGCCCTGCTCTACGGCGCGGTGCTGTCCTCCACGGACGCGGCGGCCGTCTTCGCCACGTTGCGCCGGCTGCGCCTGCCGGCCCGTCTGGTGGCGACCCTGGAGGCGGAGTCGGGCATGAACGACGCTCCGGTGGTGCTGCTGGTGCTGCTGCTGTCCCGGGATCCGTCGGCCGCACCGCACTGGGGATGGGAGCTGCTGACCATCGGCTACGAGCTGGCTGTCGGCGCCGCCGTCGGCTTCGCCACCGGGGTGGCGGGCCGGACCACGCTGCGCCGGGCGGCCCTGCCGGCGGCCGGCCTCTACCCGATCGCCGTGATCGGGCTCACCGTCCTGGCGTACGCGGCCACCGGGGTGCTGCACGGTTCGGGATTCCTCGCCGTCTACGTCGCCGGAGTCGTCCTGGGCAACGCCCGGCTGCCGCACCGGCAGGCCATCCTGGGGTTCGCCGACGGGTTGGCCTGGCTGGCCCAGATCGGTCTGTTCGTGCTGCTGGGTCTGCTGGTCGGGCCGGGTCGGCTGGGCGCGGCGGTGCTGCCGGCCGTGGTGGCCGGCCTGGCCCTGGTGCTGCTGGCCCGTCCGCTGTCGGTGGTGATCTCCGCCACCGGGTTCCGGGTGGGTGTCCGGGAGCAGGCGTTCCTGTCCTGGGCCGGCTTGCGCGGGGCGGTCCCCGTGGTACTGGCCACCATTCCGCTGTCGCTGCGGGTGCCCGGCGCGGACCGGCTCTTCGACGTGGTCTTCGTGCTTGTGGTGATCTTCACGGTGGTCCAGGCCGGCACGCTGCCCGCGGTGGCCCGCCGGCTGCGGGTCACCGCGCCGGGGGAGGTCACCGAACTGCGGGTGGAGACGGCGCCGCTGGAGCGGATGCGGGCCGATCTGCTCCAGTTGGAGATCCCGCCCGGCTCGCGGCTGGCCGGCGTCCACGTGGACGAACTGCGGTTGCCGGTGGGCGCCTCGGTGACCCTCGTCCTGCGGGACGGCCAGGGCTTCGTGCCGGGGCCGGACACCCGGCTGCGGCTGGGCGACAGCATGTTGATCGTGGCCACCGGCCAGGCCCGGGAGCTGGCCGAGCGGCGGCTGCGGGCGGTCAGCCGGCGGGGTCGGCTGGCCCGCTGGTTTGGAGAGTACGGCGACGGCCGGAACCGGTGATCTGCTAGCGTCGCTTTGCCCGGTTTGCGATAACAATCGGGCGGATCAAGGACATATCGGTGCGGCGCGTTGTCGGACGTCTGTACGTTCCGTATTCTTGCCAACCTCTGGAGTGCGCGAGACCACGTCGCGCGCCCCTTTCTGCATCTGGGGGAGTGATGACCGGACCGGCTACCCTTCCCGGCACGGCGTCACGCCCCGACGGTGTCACGGCGCCGACGGGGCGCCGTACCAGCCGGACCGCGCCGACCACCGGTTCCCGGACGGCCGAGCCGGGCGACCCTGTCCAGGCACCGCCGATCGCCGCGGAATCCGCGGCCTAGGGAGCGACGATGGCGAAGCCAGTCGAGACGAAGACCGCCGGCCGCAAGCCCCAGCGGGGCACCCGCACCGCCGCCGAGACCGAGAAGATCCGGGCCGCCCTGGCAGCCCGCCGGGACGAGTTGCGAGGCGAGTACGATCAGACGCTGAGCGAGATCACCGAGTTGCAGCGCGAGCGACTGACCGACTCGGCCGGCGATGACCAGGCCGACACCGGCACCAAGACGTTCGAGCGGGAGCAGGAGATCTCCCTCGCCAACGGCATCCTTGACCGGATCACACAGGTGGAGCGGGCGTTGGAACGCCTCGACGCCGGCAACTACGGCTGGTGCGAGCGGTGTGGCGATCCGATCCCGGTCGAGCGCCTGGCGGCGTTCCCGTCGGCCACCCTGTGTGTGAAGTGCAAGCAGCTGGAGGAGCGGCGATAGGGCCGGCCGCCGCAGTGGCCCCGTCGTCGGCACCGCGCGCTAGGGTGCGGTGTTTGATCTGCGGTCCAACGGTGACCGCGCACCGTCGATGGGGAGCAGATGACCGAAGCACGGCCCGTCCGGCCGGAGACCGTTCCGCCGCCGTCGGTGGCCCGGCGCCGGCGGGCGGTGCTCGTCCTGCTGTCGACCGCCGCGGTGGCGTTGCTGGTCGACCTCGGCAGCAAACAGTGGGCGCTGTCCGGGCTCACCCCCGGTGAGCCGGTCCGGCTGCTCGGCGGCGTCATCTGGCTGAGCCTCATCCGCAACAGCGGCGCCGCGTGGAGCCTGGGTTCCGGGCACACCTGGGTGTTCCCGATCATCACGCTCGCGGTGATCGGCTGGATCGCCTGGATGGCCGCCCGGCTGCGCTCGGTGCCCTGGGCCGTCTCCCTCGGCCTCGTGCTCGGCGGGGCCCTCGGAAACTTCGCCGACCGGGTCTTCCGGGCGCCCGGCGTGTTCCTCGGTCACGTCGTGGACATGATCAGCCTGTTCGGGCCGTACGGGGAGCACTTCCCGGTGTTCAACCTGGCCGACAGCTCGCTGTTCTGCGGGGTGGTGCTCGCGGTGCTGCTCGAACTCACCGGACACCGCCGGGACGGTGGCCGGGTCGACCGGACCGCCACCCTGGCGCAGCCCGGCGGCTCGGCTGGTGATCCGGGGTCCGGGTCCGGTGGAACGGAGGAACGCGCGTGACGATGCTGCCCGGTTCCGCCTCGCCCGCCGGTGCCGAACGGTCGCTGCCGGTTCCCGACGGCCTGCACGGGATGCGGTTGGACCAGGCCGTGTCCCGACTGTTCGGGCTCTCCCGGACCGCCGCGGCGGCGCTCGTGGAGGCCGGCGACGCGCGGGTCGACGGCGTACCCCGGCCCAAGTCGGACAAGGTGACCGCCGGGTCCTGGTTGGAGGTCACGCTGCCCGCCCCGCCCGCCGCGCCGACGGTGATCCCGCAGTCGGTCCCGGGCCTGACCGTGGTGTACGACGATGACGACATCGTGGTGGTCGACAAGCCGGTGGGGGTGGCCGCCCATCCCAGTCCGGGGTGGACCGGTCCCACGGTGATCGGCGGGCTCGCCGCGATGGGGCACACGGTCGCCACGAGTGGTGCCGCCGAGCGCCAGGGCGTGGTTCACCGGCTGGACGTGGGCACCACCGGCCTGATGGTGGTGGCGAAGAGCGAGCTGGCCTACAGCGTCCTCAAACGGGCCTTCAAGGAACGTGAGGTCGACAAGCGCTACCACGCCGTGGTGCAGGGCCACCTCGACCCGCTGCGGGGCACCATCGACGCGCCGATCGACCGGCACCCGCACCACGACTACCGGTGGGCCGTGGTCTCCGACGGCAAACCCAGCGTCACGCACTACGACACGATCGAGGCGTTCCCCTCGGCGAGCCTGGTGGATGTGCGGCTGGAAACCGGTCGTACCCATCAGATCCGGGTGCATTTCTCGACCCTGCGGCACCCGTGTGTCGGTGATCTGACCTACGGCGCGGATCCGACGCTGGCCAGCCGGCTGGGGCTGGCCCGGCAGTGGCTGCATGCCCGAGCGCTCAGTTTTCTACACCCCCGTACGGCGGAGCCGGTCCGGTTTGTCAGCGACTACCCTGATGATCTGGGGCAGGCACTCGCCGTGCTCCGCGACTGAACCTCGGCTGGGCTCCCCACCACGACGTCGAGCGGGAGGGGGTTCCGCCTGTGCGCGCCGGTGACCTGCTACGACAGTTGGACCGCCGGGTACTGCCCGCGCTCGGGCGCCTCGTCGGCGAGTTGGGATGCGACCGACGTGGGTTGCCCCTGCTCACCGGTGCGACGCTGGCGTCGGTGCTGGCCGTGCTGTTGACCACGGCCTGGGTGCTCGGCCGGCCGGTGACCGGCCCGCCGGTAGCCGCCGGGCCGCCCCGGATCGGGGTCCACCAGGGGGAGTCGGTCCCCAGCTACGTCGCGACGAGTCGGGATCGGCTGGCCGAACTGCTCCGCCCGGGTGAGCCGGCCGGTGAGACGTACGCCCTGGTGACCCTCGCCGAATACCTGCCGCCGAACCGGCTGTCCGGCGCGCTCGCCGAGACCGGTGTGGCCGAGGTGTTCGGCCGGGTGCCGTTGCCCGCGACGGAGACCGAGAGCATCCGGATCGAGGCCCGGCGGATCCCCGCCGACGTGCTGGCGGGGATGGCCGACGCGGCCCGGCAGCGCGAGGCCGCCGCCCGTGATCTGCGCCGACGGGCCGCCGCCGCGGGTGTGGCCAGCGGGCCCGACCAGGCGTTGCGGGTACGGCTCACCGAGCAGGCCGCGGTGGCCGAGGCCGAGGCGGCCGCGTACCGGTCCGGTTGCGACTGCGTCTACGCCGCGGTGGTCCGCGCGACGCCGCCGGTGC
The DNA here is from genome assembly GCF_055793945.1 of Plantactinospora sp. A48. Classification (NCBI taxonomy): domain Bacteria; kingdom Bacillati; phylum Actinomycetota; class Actinomycetes; order Micromonosporales; family Micromonosporaceae; genus Plantactinospora; species Plantactinospora sp. A48. The sequence continues at coordinate 116,368 of NZ_JBTIXF010000004.1, forward strand.
TGGGACGGTTGGCCGACCGGCCGGAGATCCGGGCGGTGGATCCGGCCCCGGGGGTGACCCGACTGGACGAGGCCGTGTTCGTCCCGCCGCTGCCCGAGCAGCGGGACACGGTCCTGCCCGGGACCGAGCCGGTGCCGCTGTCGCTGCCCGCCTCGACCGATCGCCCCGTACCGAACCCGCCGATGCCGGTGCCGGCATCGTCGCTGGCGCCGTCAGTGCCGTCGCTGTCGCCGTCACCGTCGGCCCCGGTGCTGCCCCCGTCCTCGGCCGCCTCGTTCCGCACTCCGGAAGGCGTCCAACCGTCCCGATCGGAGAGTCCGGTCCCGATCCCGACTGCCGAGACAGCCACCCCCGGTGCTCCCACGGGTTTCCTCGGCACGTCCGCCCCGCCGACGCCCACCGGTACCGCGACACCCCGGCCCGGTGCGCCACCCCGACCCCGGGTTCACCGGCGAGGTACGGCTCCGGCGTAGCCGGACGGGCCCGGATCGGCGTACGGTGGCCGCGGGTCCATCGGCACACCTTGTAGCCGGTTCATCAACGGGACGGCAATCTGCGTGCCCCGGTGTGGCCCCGACAGGGTTTGGTTCGTAGCCTGTCAGGCGGGGACCGATCGCGCTGGGAGGGCGAGCCGTGGACGGCACCGAGAACGGCTGGGGCCGCCCGGCAGAGCCTGCGCCGCGTTGGCGGGCGCTGCTCGACCGGGCCCGGGGCGGTCGTTCGACCGACCACTCCGAGCCGGAGGGGCGGCGCGGCGAGGAGTCCCGGGGGGCGTCCCGACGCGCCAACGGTGGTTCGGCCCGGGGTGCGACCCCCGACGCCGGCCCTGCCGCTGGCGCTCCCGACTGGTCCGGGGTGCCGGCCACCCGCAGCGGCTACCCGGAACCGAACGGTGACCGGTACCGGCCGGACGACCTGGGCGGGAGCGGCTTCTTCGACAACGACGGCAGCGGCGGCCCGGAGCCGGGGGATCTCGCGGCCGCGCGCCGGTTGAGTGAGTCGCGGTATGCCGCGCTGCGGGACCTGGCCGCGGAGGAGGAGGGGCCGCAGTCCCGGTACGCCCCGTTGAACCCGGACTACCCGCCGCCGGCCAACTCGCGGTACGCCCTGCTGGACAACTCATACCCGGCGTCCCCGTCGGATCCCCCGCCCGCACCGGCCGACCGGGCACAGCCGTGGACCGATCCGTTGTCGCGTCCGGAACCGATGCCGCGTCCAGATTCGTTCTCGCGTCCGGATCCGTTGTCGCGTCCGGAACCGTTGTCGCGCGCGGAACCGATGCCCCGTACCGAGTCGATGCCGCGCGCCGAGCCGGTGCCGCGCCCCGAACCGTCACCGCGGGCGGAGCCGGTGCCGCGTCCCGAGCCGTCGCCGCGGGCGGAGCCGTTGCCCAGCCGGGGCGGGGCCGGCCGGCCGTGGACCGAGCCCGCACCCGGGCGCGCCGAGCCTCCGGCCGCGTGGGGCGAGCCGGCTGCCGGGCGCGCCGAGCCGCCCACCACCGCGTGGGCCGAGCCGGCGTCGCGCGGTGAGTCGGACCCGCAGCGCGCTCCCCGGATCGAGCCGGACCGGCCGTGGACGGAACCCGTCCGCCAGCCCGGCCCGGAACCGGTGCCGGCCCGGCCCCGCCGCGCCGCCCCGCCGCTGTCACCCCGTCCGGCCGGGAGCGCCGCCGTCGGCATGGCGCAGCCCGGCATCGCCCGGGTCGGGTCCGCGCCGGTGGCCCCGCCGGTCAACCCGACGCCTCCCGTCGGCTCGCCGGGCGGCGTGGTCCCGCCCGGCACCGCCCAGGTCGGCACGGCCCCACCCGGGCTGCTGCCACCCGGTACGGCGCCCGGGCTGCTGCCACCCGCGCCACCCGGTCTGCTGCCACCCGCCACGGCACCCGCGGCACACGGCCGGGCCACCATCGAACCCGGCTATCCCCGGACCGCTGCCCGGCGGCGCCGCGCGGTCGATCGGGAGACCGAGCGGGCCACCGCGATCCTCGGGCGCGACATCGACCGCCCCCGGGTGATCGCCTTCGCCAACCCCAAGGGTGGCGTGCACAAGACCACCGCCACCGTGCTGGCGGCGGCCACCATCGGCAGTGTCCGGGGCCGCGGCGTACTGGCCTGGGACGACAACGAACTGCGTGGCACCCTCGGGCTGCGCGCCGGCAGCGCCCGGCACGCCCGGACCATCCGGCACCTGATCGCCGACCTGATGATGATCGAGGCGAGTTCCGGCACCGCGCTGTACGAGCGGCTCGACGACTACCTGCGACACGCCTCCGACAACTCGTACGACGTGCTGGCTGGCGAGGAGAACTCCCGGTTCGCCTCAAGGCTCGACCAGCACACCGTGGGCCGGGTGCTGGACCTGCTGCGCCGCACCCACAACGTGATCTGCGTCGACACCGGCAACAACGTGGAGAGCGCGAACTGGCAGACCGTGCTGCGGGCCGCCGACCAGCTTGTGGTCACCACCGTTCCCCGGGAAGACGCCGCGTTCACCGCCGACTGGATGCTCGATCTGCTGCACGAGGTCGGCATGAGCGAACTCGCCAACAACGCGGTCACCCTGCTGTCCTGCCCGACCCCGGGACGTTCGCCGTTGCTGGACGACCTCCAGCGGCACTTCGCCACCCGGACCCGGGCGGTGGCCGTCGTGCCCTACGACCCCATGCTGGAGACCGGTTCGTCGATCGAGTACGGGCAGCTCCAGCCGGAGACCCGGGAAGCCTGGTTGCAGGCGGCCGCCGTGATGGTGGAGCCCTTCGTCCGCTGACCTTGCGGGACCGGCCGGTCACGGTCGGCGTCGGTTTCCGGGCCGGGAGTGTCGATCATCTCGTCTTCGCCGTGTTGGCACTGCCGGTGGGGCGCCCCGGGGACTAGGCTCGGGGACCGGCGGCGACGGGGGGTCGGTGCCGGTGGACTTGAGGGGGGCTCCGGGTGTCTGACTCGTTCGTGCATCTGCATGTGCACACCGAGTATTCGATGCTCGACGGGGCCGCCCGGCTCAAGGAGCTGTTCGCCGAGACGAACCGGCTCGGCATGCCCGCGCTGGCGATGACCGACCATGGCAACCTGTACGGGGCGTACGACTTCCACAAGCAGGCCGTCGCGGCGGGCATCAAGCCCATCGTGGGGTTGGAAGCCTATTTGACACCCGGCACCCACCGGGGGGACCGGACCCGGGTGCGCTGGGCCGACGGCGGCGAGAACGACGTGTCCGGCGGTGGCGCGTACACCCACATGACCATGCTGGCCGCGGACGCCGACGGGCTGCGCAACCTGTTCCGGCTCAGTTCCCGGTCCAGCCTGGAGGGCTTCTTCTACAAGCCGCGCGCCGACCGGGAGCTGTTGAACGAGTACGCGAAGGGCATCATCGCCACCACCGGCTGCCCGTCCGGCGAGATCCAGACCTGGCTGCGGATCGGCAACTTCGACAAGGCGTGCGAGTCGGCGGCCGAGTTCCGGGACATCTTCGGCCCGGACAACTTCTACCTGGAGCTGATGGACCACGGGCTCGGTATCGAGACCCGGGTCCGGGAGGACCTGCTGCGACTGGGCCAGCGGCTGAACCTCAAGCCCCTGGCCACCAACGACCTGCACTACACGTACGAGAAGGACGCCGACGCGCACGAGGTGCTGCTGTGCGTGCAGTCCGGCTCGACGATGGCCGACCCCAAGCGGTTCAAGCTCGAGGGCCGCAGCTACTTCGTGAAGTCCCCGGCGCAGATGCGCGAGCTGTGGGACAGCCAGGTGCCGGGTGCCTGCGACAACACCCTGGAGATCGCCGACCGGATCGGCGACTACGCCGAGGTGTTCGCCTCCCGCAAGCTGATGCCGCAGTTCCCGGTGCCGGCCGGCGAGACCGAGGAGTCCTGGCTGCGCAAGGAGGTGCTGCGCGGGCTGGACCACCGGTTCCCCGGCGGGGTGCCGGAGGACCGGCGCGTCCAGGCCGAGTACGAACTCGACGTCATCCTCAAGATGGGCTTCCCGGGCTACTTCCTGGTCACCGCCGACCTCGTGGCGTACGCCAAGCGGGAGGGCATCCGGGTCGGTCCGGGCCGTGGCTCGGCGGCCGGCTCGCTGATCGCGTACGCCCTCGGGATCACCGAGCTGGACCCGATGGTGCACGGCCTGCTGTTCGAGCGGTTCCTCAACCCCGACCGCATCTCGATGCCCGACATCGACATGGACTTCGACGAACGTCGGCGCGGCGACATGATCCGGTACGCCACCGAGCGGTACGGCGACGACCGGGTCTCGCAGATCATCACGTACGGCACGATCAAGGCGAAGGCCGCGATCAAGGACGCCGCCCGGGTGCTCGGCTACCCGTTCGCGATGGGCGACCGGATCACCAAGGCCATGCCGCCGGCGGTGATGGGCAAGGACATCCCGCTGGGCGGCATCTTCGACCCGAAGCACCCGCGCTATCCGGAGGCGGTGGAGTTCCGGCAGCTCTACGAGTCGGACGGAGAAGTCCAGAAGATCGTTGACACCGCCAAGGGCCTGGAGGGGCTCAAGCGGCAGTGGGGGGTGCACGCCGCGGGCGTCATCCTGTCCCGGGACCCGCTGATCGACGTGCTGCCGATCCACAAGCGGGAGCAGGACGGCGCGATCATCACCCAGTGGGACATGGGCGCGTGCGAGACCATCGGCCTGCTCAAGATGGACTTCCTGGGCCTGCGCAACCTCACGATCATGGACGACTGCCTGGACTCCATCCGGGAGAACCGGGGCATCGACCTGGTCCTTGAGGAACTGCCCCTGGACGACAAGCCGGCGTACCAACTGCTGGCCCGGGGTGACACGCTCGGCGTGTTCCAGCTCGACGGCGGCCCCATGCGCTCGCTGCTGCGCTCGATGATCCCGGACAACTTCGAGGACATCTCCGCGGTGCTGGCGCTGTACCGGCCGGGCCCGATGGGCGCCAACGCCCACAACGAGTACGCCGACCGCAAGAACGGCCGCAAACCGGTGGTGCCGATCCACCCGGAGCTGGCCGAGAAGCTCGAGGACATCCTGGGCGACACCTACGGGCTGATCGTCTACCAGGAACAGGTCATGGCGATCGCCCAGCAGCTCGCGGGTTACACGCTGGGCGCCGCGGACCTGCTGCGCCGGGCGATGGGCAAGAAGAAGAAGGAGATCCTGGACAAGGAGTACGTGCCGTTCTCCGAGGGCATGAAGGCCAACGGCTACTCCGACGCCGCGATCAAGACGCTGTGGGACATCCTCGTCCCGTTCTCCGACTACGCCTTCAACAAGGCGCACACCGCCGGCTACGGGCTGGTGTCGTACTGGACCGCGTACCTCAAGGCCAACTACCCGGCCGAGTACATGGCAGCGCTGCTCACCTCGGTCGGCGACGACAAGGACAAGTCCGCGGTCTACCTGGCCGAGTGTCGCCGGATGGGCATCAAGGTGCTCCCGCCGGACGTCAACGAGTCGAACGCCCGGTTCGCGGCGGTCGGTGAGGACATCCGGTTCGGTCTCGCGGCCGTCCGTAACGTCGGTACCAACGTGGTCGAGTCGATCCGCCGGTCCCGCCAGGCGAAGGGCGCGTTCACCGACTTCTACGACTATCTGCGCAAGGTCGACGCGGTGGCCTGCAACAAGAAGACGGTCGAATCCCTGATCAAGGCCGGCGCGTTCGACTCGATGAAGCACAGCCGCAAGGGTCTGCTGGCGATCCACGTGGACGCCATCGACTCGTTCCTGGACATCAAGCGCAACGAGGCCGTCGGCCAGTACGACCTGTTCGGCGACGCCTTCGGCGGTGGCGACTCCGGCGGGGGTGGCGGCATGGTGGTGACGCCGCCGATTCCGGACGGTGAGTGGGACAAGACCGACCTGCTCAGCTTCGAGCGCGAGATGCTCGGCCTGTACGTCTCCGACCACCCGCTGTTCGGGGTCGAGCACGTGCTCGCGGCGGCGGCCGACATGTCGATCCCCGCCCTCTTCGAGGAGGGCCGGGTGAACGACGGCCAGGTGGTCACGCTCGCCGGCATCCTGTCCGGGGTGCAGCGCCGGATCACCAAGCAGGGCCGGGCCTGGGCGTCGGCCAGCCTGGAGGACCTGGGCGGTGCCGTCGAGGTGCTGTTCTTCCCGAACACGTACGAGGTGGTCGGGCAGTACATCGCCGAGGACGCCATCGTGGTGGTGAAGGGTCGGGTCGACCGGCGTGACGACCAGCCCCGGCTGATGGCCATGGACCTGTCCATTCCGGAGATCACCGCCGCCGACGAGGTGAAGCCGGTGGTGCTGGCCCTGCCGCCGTCCCGCTGCACCCCGCCGCTGGTGGAACGGCTGCGGGAGGTGTTGACCAGCCATCCCGGCTCGGCCGAGGTCCACGTCAAGCTGGTCAACGGATCCCGGGCCACCCTGCTGCGGCTGGGACCCACCCGGGTGTCGCCGACCACCGCGCTGATGGCCGACCTCAAGGCCCTGCTCGGCCCGAGCGCCGTCGCCGGCTGACGGCGATCGGCAAGGTCGCCTGGAGCATCCTGGCTGACCGGACCGGTGTCCGGGCCGTCGACCAACTGGCCGAGGACGTCTCGGACGGCGAGTGTCGCGAACCCGTCATTGCCCACTGCGGACGTGATGCACAAAAGTGGTGCGGCGGCCCGCCTTCGTAACCGGAGCCGCGTCGCCACCCCAGCGCCGAGCATCGAGGAAGCGTCACAGTGACAACTCTGCCGCAACTGCCGTTCGGACTGACGTACACCGCGGTCTGGGTGTTCCTCGCCGCGCTGATGACGGCTGTGGTGCAGCAGGTCTTTGCCGACCGGTTGCAGGCGTTTGTCAGGTTGGCCTGGCGACGCGCGACCCGTCGACGGCTGAAGGTGCGCCGGAACGAGTGGACGCGGTACGCCGGTTGGGTCGCTCGGGCCTACAACACCACCAAACTCGGCTTCATCGAGAACCTGCCGATCGAGCTCGACGCCGTGTACGTGCCCCTCCAGTACGAGCAGGACGGCGTGCGCGTCGACATCTACCGCGACATCCAGGCACACCTTCGAACCGTGATGGTCGGCGGAGCGGGCGCGGGTAAGTCAACGGTGCTCCGCCACTCGATGTTGCAGTGGGCGGCGGCGCCGCATCGCTTCGAACGGGTGCCCGTGCTGATCGAACTCGGCCGCTACAACCTCGGTGGTCGGACGATCAAGCAGTTCCTGGTGGAGACGTTCGACCTCGTCGACGAGGCGGACGCGGTACGGCACCGGCACGCTGGCCGGCGCCCACTGGTCGAGAACGCGGAGCAGGTCGTGTCGGCGGCGTTGTCGACCGGCCGACTCTGCGTGTTCCTGGACGGGCTGGACGAAGTGGTGACCGACCGGCGCGGCGACGTGGCCCTGGAGATCAAGGAGTTCGCCGAGCGGTATCCGTCCTGCCAGATCGTCGTGACCTGCCGCGACTCGATCTACGACAACGACCTGCGGCCGGTCTTCGAGCGCACGATCGCCGTTTCCGGCTTCGACGACGCGGGCATCCGGCACTTCCTCCGACTCTGGTTCGGCCGGTCCAAAGCGGCCAGCGGCGAGGCGACCGGCGGGCCGGAGCTTGACCCGCGGCAACAGGTCGAGCAGTTGATGGCCGCGTTGCGCGTCAATCCCACCCTCATGAGGCTGGCCCGTAGCCCGCTGATGCTCACGATGATCGCGCTCCTGCACGACGTCGACCCGGGTGAGGGTCCGATGCTGACCAGCTCGCGTGCGGAGTTCTACGAACAGGCGGTCACGCATCTGCTGCGGCGTGATCCCGACCTGGGTCGGTATCGGCAGCTCACGCGGTACCGCTTCGGCCACAAACTGATGGCACTGCGCGCCATCGCCCTGGCGGCACAGGGTGACCTGCGGCCGGGCAGCGATCACCGGATCATCACGCAGGATGAGATCAACGCGGTGATGAACCGTCTCCGGCCGCGCTTCCAACTGCCGGAATCGGACCTCCCCAAGATGGTCAACGAGATCGTCGAGCGCAGCGGTCTGCTGATCCGGATCGACGACACCAACCTGCTGTACGAATTCGCCCATCTCACTCTCCAGGAGTATCTGGCCGCTGTGGAGCTGGCCGACCAGCCCGACCGGCTGCTTGGGCTCTACCGGGAACACCCCGGCAGGTGGCGCGAGACAGTCAAACTGTGGTGCGCGGGCGCCAACCGGGACGCGACCGAGCTTGTCGGGCAGATCTTCAACGGCGGCCCGCAGGATCGTGTCCTGGCGCTCGAGTGCATCGCCGAGGCGTGGCAGATGGATGCCGCGCTCGGCACGCGGATCGTGAACGAGTTCGCGGACCGACTGGGCACCGACGTGCCGGACAAGCGTCTCGTGCTCGCCGCGCTCGGCTCGGTGGCGGGCAACCCCGGCCCGATCGGTCAGGAGCTGTTCGACCGCCTCCGGGAGCTCGCCAGGAGCCCGGAATCGGTCGGGGTGGACGCGGTGGTGGCCCTGGCGGAGTCGCGGCGACGGGAGGCGATCGAGATCCTCAGCGAACTCGCCCCGCAGCGTCCGGCCGCGCGAAGGGCCCTGCGCTCGACCGGGGAACTCGCGATTCCCGTGCTCGCCGCCAGGGCTCAGGCCGGGTCGATCGTGGCCGTCGACGATCTCGCCGTCATCGGCACCTCGGCCGCCGCCGCCGCCATCGCCGAGCAGCTGTGGGTCGACGGGCCCGTGGCCACGCAGGCCGCCTGGCACCTCGGCACCATGGTCACCGCGCCGGACGTCGAAGCCGAACTGGCCCGGTTCGACCCGGGGCCGTTCCAGCACACGTCGGTGGAGTACCACGAGTGGCTCTGGATGCCATTCCTGACCGACACCCCCGCGAAGGACGGCGCCATGGCCCGGACGATGGGCCGGGTGGGCTGGCTGATCGAGGAGTCGCCCCCGGCGACGGCGGCGGTCGACCGGGCCGCCCTCGATCCACGGCTGGCGCTCGGCCTGGGCTTCGACGGCGTTGCGTTCACCCTCACGCGTCTGCCCAAGGAACTTGTGCGGCGGCTCGTCGAGGCCGGCGACCGGGTGGGTTACCGGCGTACCCGGATCGGCGGCCAGCACGACCAGGAGCCGTCCCAAAAGGAACTGGGCGAGATTCTCGATCAGGTGTGGGCGGAGAACCCGGACGAGGCCCGCGCGCTCGCCGAGGACGTGATCAAGGTCCGGGCGCCGGCCCGTAACGAGTCGGCCGGAGGTCTGCTCTCCCGGTTGCCGACACCGTTCGTGCTGGAGCTGGTGAAACGACTGCCCGTCCAAGCCACGAGGCGGGACTGGCTGACCCTGAATGAACAGCCCGAACCGCCGAAGGTGTTGTCGGGCGTGCGGAACGCGATGATCGGGGTCGCGGTCGTCCTCGGGCTGGCCGCGGTCGGAATCGCGCTGACCCGATCCGTCGGCACCGTGATCGGCTGGTGGTCATGGGGGCCGATCTGGCTCGCGCTGCTGATTCTCGCCGGCGCCATCTTCATCGTCGTCGCCATCGCGTTCTCCGACAATGACAACGTACTGGCGCTCGGGGTCATCTCGTCGATTGTCACGGCGTCGGCGATGCTGTGCGTGGCCACTCGTACGACGGCAGGATGGCTGGGTTGGCCCGCGACGGTGATGCTGGTGGTGACCGTCAGCGCGCTGACGGCGGTCTTCACCCTCTGGACGGCCCGGCGGGAACGTGCGGTGCGCAACCCGTACCGCGCGATCTTCCGGGCCGCCGGCCTGGTCATCCAGCCAACCGCGACGGTCATCGCCCGCGCTGTCCCCCGCCAGGTCGAGGTGGGTTCCGCTGACTCGCGCGGCCAGACGGTCCGCAAGTGATGCGCCGATCCGGCGCGCACACGGGTCCCCGAGCCTGAGAGGATCACCGGGTGACCACCGCCGATTACCCGAACCGTGAAGAGAGCGGGCCCATCCTGCCCATGGCGGCGCCGCCCGCGACGGGTGCGGACCGCCAGCGGCCGCGCGCGGTCCTCTCCGCGGGGCTGGGGGTGCTGGTCGTGATGACCGCGCTCGGAGCGCCGCTCGGGCTGCTGTGGCGAGTCCTCGCCCCTGGGGTTGAGGTGCTCAAGACGGCGGACGGCGCCGTGGCAGCCAAACCGGAACCCGAGGAGTTCGTCGCGGCGGACGGTTGGTTCAGCCTGCTCGGCCTCGGGTTCGGCATCATCGTCGCGGTGCTGGTCTGGTCACTGCTACGCCGGCTGCGCGGGCCGGTCGCGCTGCTGGCGCTGGCGCTCGGCGGCGTCGGCGCGGCCACCGTGGCCTGGCGGCTGGGCCGCTGGATCGGGCTGGCCGAGTTCCACCGGCTGGTGCGGTCGGCGCCGACCGGCCAGACCTTCAGCAAACCCCCGGATCTGCGGGCCGGGGGTTTCAACTGGCACTACCACGTCCTGCCGGTGCCGCACGGCGACATCCTGCTGCCCGCCCTCGGGGCGGTGGTCGCCTACACCCTGCTGGCCGGGTGGAGCCGCTGGCCGTCGCTGCGGCCCGAGCCCGAGCCCCTGACCGAGTCACAGCTCCAGCCCGGGCCCGAGTCCCTGACCGAGTCACAGCTCCAGCCCGGGCCCGCGGCCCAGGCCGAGTCGCCGGCGCAGCCTGGAGCCGAAGTCCGGCCTGAGCCACCGGCGCCGCCCGCTCCCCGGTCAGGGCCCGGGTTCGAGTCCTGATCCGGGACGCCTCAGTTCGGTCCGCCCGGCGGGGTCAGCTCGGACAGCGGCACCGGTACGGCCCGGACCGAGCGCAGGAGTGTCGACTCGCGGTTCAGCAGCCGCAGTTCGGCGCGGAGCCGTTCGGCCGTGTCGGGGACGGCGAGCAGGCGTTGACGATCCGCGAGGGTGAGGGCGGCGGTGGCCGCGACGAGGTGGGACAGCACGGTGGGATCCTCCGGCAACTGCTCGGTCACCTCCCCGGCGTCCTGCCGGATCAGCGCGAGGTACTGCCGGAACACCGCGAGCACCCGGGGCGCCAGCTGCTCGGCGGCCTCCGTCGGACCCGCGGCCTCGGGCAGCCATTCCACCCGTGCGGTCAGGTACGGCTCGGCGTCGGCATCGGTGTCCAGCAGCCGGAACCGGCGTCGGCCGACGGTGACCAGGTCGTACCGGCCGTCGGGCAGTTCGGTGACCTGGCGCAGTTCGGCGGTGCAGCCGATGTCGTAGAGGCTGATCGCCCCGCCCGCGTCGGGTTCGAGGGCCGACCCCGGCGATCCGGTGGGTTCGCCGGCATCGGTATCGTCGCCCGCCGGTGTGGCGCCGGCGGCGGATCGGGTCGGGTCGCCGGGCCCGGCCGGGCCGGTGCGGTTCACCTCCCAGCCGCTGCGGATGGCCACCACGCCGAACTCCCGGGGCGAGTCGGCGGGCAGTTCGAGCAGGTGCCGGACGAGCGTGCGGTAGCGCTGCTCGAAGATGTGCAGTGGCAGGACCAGACCGGGGAAGAGCACGGTCCCGAGCGGAAACAGCGGCAACCGGGTACTCACCGGTCGAGCCTAGCCCGTGCGGGGCGCCACCCAGTGAGATGATCTTTCCCGGGCTGAAAAGTGCGACCGGCCGCAGTGGCCCGTCGAGCCCGGCACGGCGACCAGCGGGCGGTTCGGCCTGACAGGGTGGGCGGCGTCACCGTGGGACGACGCGGCCGGCGCGGATATGCCGTCGACCGGGCGCCTAGACTCGCAGGGGTGTTGACTCGGATCGACCTACGTGGCGGTTCTCGGGACCCCCGCGCGCTGCTTCCTCGGGCCCAGCTTGACGTCTCCGTGGCGGTGGAACGGATTCGCCCCCTCGTGGAGGCGGTCCGGGAGCATGGATTCACGGCGATCCGGGAGGCCACCGAACGGTTCGACGGGATGCGGCCGGAGCGGCTGCGGGTGCCCGCCGAGGCCATCGCCGCCGCGGAGCGTGAGCTCGACCCGGGGGTACGCGCGGCGTTGACCGAGTCGATCGACCGGGCTCGCCGGGTGCACGCCGACCAGCGACGGACCGACCACACCACCCGGGTGGTGCCGGGTGGCACCGTCACCGAGCGCTGGGTGCCGGTCGGCCGGGTCGGCCTGTACGTCCCGGGTGGCCTCGCGATGTACCCGTCGACGGTGGTGATGAACGTCGTACCGGCCCAGGCCGCCGGGGTGCGGTCGCTGGTGGTGGCCAGCCCGCCGCAGCGGGACAACGGCGGGTTGCCCGACGCCCGGGTGCTGGCCGCCTGTGCCCTGCTCGGCGTGGACGAGGTCTACTCGGTGGGTGGCGCGCAGGCTGTGGCGATGCTCGGTTACGGTTCCGCCACCGACGAGGCGGGCGTCGAGCCCCGGTGCGCGCCGGTCGACATGATCACCGGTCCCGGCAACATCTGGGTGACCGCCGCCAAGCGGCTGCTGCGCGGCGCGGTGGGGATCGACGCCGAGGCCGGCCCGACCGAGATCGCGGTGCTGGCCGACGACACGGCCGATCCGGTACACGTCGCCGCCGACCTGATCAGCCAGGCCGAGCACGACCCGCTCGCCGCGAGTGTCCTGGTGACACCGTCGGAGGAACTGGTCGAGGCGGTCGAGGCCGAGTTGGTACGCCAGGTGGCGGCCACCAAGCACACCGAACGGATCACGGCGGCCCTCACCGGTGAGCAGAGCGGGGCGGTGCTGGTGGACGATCTCGAGGCTGGGCTGCGGGTGGTCGACGACTACGCCGCGGAGCACCTGGAGATCCAGACCCGGGACGCCCGCGAGTGGGCGCTGCGGGTCCGTAACGCGGGCGCGATCTTCGTCGGCCCGTACGCGCCGGTCTCGCTGGGCGACTACTGCGCCGGGTCGAACCACGTGCTGCCCACCGGCGGCTGCGCCCGGCACTCGTCGGGGCTGTCGGTCCAGTCGTTCCTGCGTGGCATCCACCTCATCGAGTACGACGAGGCGGCGCTGCGTGAGGTGGCGCCGCACGTGGAGACGCTGGCCACCGTCGAGGACCTGCCGGCGCACGGCCAGGCGGTCCGGGCGAGGTTCGCGGACCGGGCCGGGGGTCCGGCGTGACGACCATCGACGACCTGCCGATCCGGGACGACCTGCGCGGCCGGCACCCGTACGGTGCGCCGCAGCTCGACGTGTCGGTACGGCTGAACACCAACGAGAACTCGTACCCGGTGCCGGAGCCGGTGGTCGAGGCGATCGCCAAGGCGGTCACCGCCGAACTGCGGGACCTCAACCGCTATCCGGACCGGGACGCGCTGGCGTTGCGCGCCGACCTGGCCGACTACCTGGGACACGGGCTCGGCACCGCCAACGTGTGGGCGGCCAACGGCTCCAACGAGGTCCAGCAGCAGCTGTTGCAGGCCTTCGGCGGCCCCGGTCGCACCGCGCTCGGCTTCACCCCGGCGTACTCGATGCACCCCCTGCTGGCGCTGGGCACCGGCACCGCCTGGCAGGACGGCCGGCGCGGGGAGGCGTTCGACCTGTCCCCGGCCGACGCGGCGGCCCAGGTCCGGCAGCACCGGCCCGACGTGGTCATCCTGTGCTCACCGAACAACCCCACCGGGACCGCGCTGGATCCGGCGGTGGTCACCGCCGTGCTGGCGGAGGCACCGGGCATGGTGCTGGTGGACGAGGCGTACACGGAATTCGCCCGGCCCGGCACCCCGAGTGCCCTGTCGGTGCTGCCCGGTCACCCCCGGCTGGTCGTCACCCGCACGATGAGCAAGGCGTTCGGCTTCGCCGGTGGCCGGCTCGGCTACCTGGCCGCCGACCCGGCCGTGGTGGACGCGGTCCAGCTCGTCCGGCTGCCGTACCACCTCTCGTCGCTCACCCAGGCCGCCGCCCGGGCCGTGCTGGCACACCGGGAGACCCTGCTGGCCACCGTCGAGGTGATCAAGGCCCAGCGCGACCGGATCGTGGCCGAGTTGCGGGCCCTGGGTCGGACGGTGGCGGACAGCGACGCGAACTTCGTGCTGTTCTCCGTCGACGGCGACCAGCGGGTCGCCTGGCGGGCCCTGCTCGACCGGGGTGTGCTGGTACGCGACGTCGGGCTGCCGGGTTGGCTGCGGGTCACCGCCGGAACTCCCGCCGAGACCGACGCTTTCCTTCGAGCCATCGAGAAGCTGTGAGCGGGAGGAGCTGGCCGGGTCTGCCAGCCCCGCACTCGCGAACGAAAGGTTTGGTATGAGTAGAACCGCCCGGATCGAACGGGTCACCACCGAGACCAAGGTGCTGGTCGAGCTGGACCTGGACGGCACCGGCCAGGCCGAGATCTCGACCGGTGTCGGGTTCTACGATCACATGCTGCACCAGATCGCCCGGCACGGCGGCTTCGACCTCACCGTGCGCACCGTGGGTGACCTGGAGATCGACGCGCACCACACGATCGAGGACACCTCCATCGCGCTGGGCGCCGCGCTGGCCGAGGCGCTCGGCGACAAGGCCGGGATCCGGCGGTACGGTTCGGCCACCATCCCGATGGACGAGGTGTTGACCCGGGCCTCGGTCGACCTGTCCGGCCGGGCGTACGTGATCCACGACGAGCCACCGCTGGCCCCGTACATCGGGCCGGTGTATCCGACCAGCATGACCCGGCACATCTGGGAGTCGTTCGGCCAGGCGGCGCGGATCACCCTGCACGTCGAGGTGCTGCGGGCCGCCCGGCCCGGGGGTAACCCGGACGCCCACCACGTGGTGGAGGCCCAGTTCAAGGCGGTCTCCCGGGCGCTGCGGGAGGCGGTTTCGATCGACCCGCGGTCGGCTGGTGCGATCCCCAGCACCAAGGGTGCCCTGTGAGCGCGAGGAGTGAACGAGCGCAGCGAGTGAGCCCCGCAGTCGTGAACGGAAGGCAACTCTGATGGGTACGGTGCTGACGGTCGCGCTGTTCGCGCTGGCCGGCACGCTGGTCGGCGGTGCCCTGTCGATGCACCGGCAGGGCGCGGGCAAGGGGGCGGTGGCCCTGGTGTCGTTTCTGGCCCTGCTCGCCACGGCGGGCGGCCTGGCCTGGCTGCTCGGGGAGAACTGATGACCCGGGTGGTGGTGCTCGACTACGGTTCGGGCAACCTGCGCTCGGCGGAGCGCGCGGTGGAGCGCGCCGGTGCCGAGGTCACGGTCACCGCCGATCTGGCCGCGGCTGCCGCGGCGGACGGTCTGGTGGTGCCCGGTGTCGGGGCGTACGCCGCCTGCATGGCGGGCATCGACGGGATCGGCGCCGGGCCGGTGATCGCCGAACGGATCGCCGCGGGCCGGCCGGTGCTGGGCATCTGCGTGGGCATGCAGGTCCTCTTCGAGTACGGCGAGGAGCATGGCGTGGTCACCAAGGGGCTGGGCCTGCTACCCGGTGGGGTCACCCGGCTCGCGGCTCGACGCCTGCCCCACATGGGTTGGAACACGGTCCGGACCCCGCCCGGGTCGCGGCTGTTCGCCGGGCTCCAGCCGGAGGGCCGTTTCTACTTCGTCCACTCGTACGGCGTGGCCGACACCGATGCGTTGGCGGCGGCCGGTGCCCGGGTCACCACCACCGTCCACGAGGCGCCGTTCGTGGCCGCGGTGGAGCGGGGCGTGTTGTCCGCCGCCCAGTTCCATCCGGAAAAGTCCGGGGACAACGGCGCGTTGCTGCTGCGCAACTGGCTCGGCACGCTGTGATGGACCGGGCCGGCGCCTCGGGGCGTACCCGGTGAGCAAGGAACGCGCCCGGCGGCGGGCGGCGCGGCAGGCGGAGCTGGACCGGCAGCGGACGGCGCGGGCCCGCCGGGTGGCGCGGCGGCAGCGGGTACGCGCGGTGCTGCGTCGGTTCACCCCCCGACTGCCGGACCGGCGGACCGGTAGGTTGGGCCGGCGCAGCCGGGCCGAGCGAGCCGCGATCGCGGGCGCGGTACTGTTCGCCCTCGCGCTGATCTGGCTGCTCGTCGATGACCTGGCCCTGCGGCTGGCACTGATTCTGGTGCTACTGCTCGGACTGCCGGCCCTCGTCGTGCTGACCCTCGACCGACGTACCTGATTCCGACAGGAGTTCCACGTGAGTCTCACCCTCCTTCCCGCCGTCGACGTGGCCGACGGCCGGGCCGTCCGCCTGGTGCAGGGCGCGGCCGGCAGCGAGACCAGCTACGGCGACCCGCTTGAGGCCGCGCTGGCCTGGCAGCGGGACGGGGCCGCATGGATCCACCTGGTCGACCTCGACGCGGCCTTCGGTCGTGGTTCCAACGCCGACCTGCTGGCCGAGCTGGTGCGCCGGATCGACGTGTCCGTCGAGTTGTCCGGCGGCATCCGCGACGACGAGTCGTTGGCGGCGGCGCTGGGCACCGGCGCGGCGCGGGTCAACATCGGCACGGCGGCGCTGGAGAACCCGGAGTGGTGTGACCGGGTCGTCGGTGAGTACGGCGACCGGGTGGCCATCGGGCTGGACGTGCGGGGCCGGACCCTCTCGGCGCGGGGCTGGACCCGGGACGGCGGCGACCTGTACGAGGTGCTGGAGCGGCTCGACAAGGCCGGCGCCGCCCGGTACGTCGTGACGGACATCACCAAGGACGGCACGATGCGCGGGCCGAACCTCGACCTGTTGCGCGATGTCTGTTCCCGCACCGACGCCCCGGTGGTGGCCTCGGGGGGCGTCTCGGCCCTCGACGACCTGCGCGCGTTGGCCGCGCTGGAGCCGCTGGGCGTGGAGGGTGTGATCGCCGGCAAGGCCCTGTACGCGGGCGCGTTCACGGTCCGCGAGGCGCTGTCGGTCCTCGCCGCGGAGGGAGCCCGATGACCGCCACCGGACGTGAGATCCACCTGGCCAGCCGCCCGGAGGGCTGGCCCGGCGCCGCCAACTTCCGGCTGGTCGAGGTGCCGGTCCCGACGGCGGGGCCGGGGCAGATCCTGGTCCGGAACCTGGTCATGTCCGTCGACCCGTACATGCGGGGCCGGATGAACGACGTGAAGTCGTACGCGCCGCCGTTCCAACTCGACCGGCCGCTCGACGGCGGCGCCGTCGGCGAGGTGGTGGCCAGCGAGGCCGAGGGCTTCAAACCCGGGGACGTGGTGCTGCACGGGCTCGGCTGGCGCGAGTACGCGGTGCTGGACGCCGGCTTCGCCCGCCGGGTCGATCCGACGCTCGCACCGGTCAGCACATACCTGAGCGTGCTCGGCATGCCCGGGTTGACCGCGTACGCCGGGCTGGTGGAGGTGGCCGCGATGCGGCCCGGCGACACCGTCTTCGTCTCCGCGGCGGCCGGTGCGGTGGGCAGCCTCGTCGGTCAGCTCGCCAAGCTCAAGGGTGCGGCCCGGGTGATCGGCAGCGCCGGCTCGGCGGCCAAGGTGGCCCGGCTCCGGGAACTCGGCTTCGACGCGGCCTTCGACTACCACGACGGTCCGGTCGCCGCCTCGCTGAAGGCCGCCGCGCCCGACGGCATCGACGTCTACTTCGACAACGTCGGCGGCGACCACCTGGAGGCCGCGATCTCCGCGCTGAAGCTGCACGGTCGTGCCGCGATCTGCGGGATGATCGCGCAGTACAACTCGACCGAGCCACCGCCCGCGCCCCGCAACCTCGCGCAGCTGATCGGCAAGCGGCTGACCCTGCGCGGCTTCCTGGTCAGTGACCACGAGCACCTCCGGGACCGGTTCGTGGCCGAGGTGTCCGGCTGGTTGCGTGACGGCTCGCTGAGCTACGACGAGACCGTGGTCGACGGCATCGAGAACGCCCCGCAGGCGTTCCTCGGCCTGCTCAAGGGAGAGAACCTCGGCAAGATGCTCGTCCGGCTGTAACGAAGGGCGGTAAGGAAGGGCACCTTCTTATCGCTTTTTGTATAGGAAGGGCCCCTTCCTGACGTCGGTGGGCCGAGGCCGGCCAGATAGGCTCAAGCGCATGACGGTGGCGGTGCGGGTGATCCCCTGTCTCGACGTGAACGCGGGCCGGGTGGTCAAGGGGGTCAACTTCCAGAACCTGCGCGACGCCGGTGACCCGGTGGAGCTGGCCGCCGCGTACGACGCAGCGGGGGCCGACGAGTTGACCTTCCTGGACGTCACGGCGTCCGTCGACGAGCGTCGGACCACCCTGGAGGTGGTACGACGTACCGCCGAATCGGTCTTCATCCCGCTCACGGTGGGCGGCGGGGTCCGTTCGGTGGCCGATGTCGACACGCTGCTGCGGGCCGGTGCCGACAAGGTCGGGGTGAACACCGCCGCGATCGCCCGGCCGGAGTTGATCGCCGAGATCGCCGACCGGTTCGGCCGGCAGGTGCTGGTGCTCTCCCTCGACGTACGCCGGACCACGACCGGCGCCGCAACGACCAGTGCCGGATCGGCGAGTGCCGGGCCGGCGAGTGCCGGGCCGACCAGCGCCGGGACGACCGGTTTCGGTACGGCCAGCGCCGGGCCGGCCAGCGGCTTCGAGGTGACGACCCACGGCGGACGTCGGGGGACCGGCATCGACGCGGTTGAGTGGGCGCGGCGCGCTGCCGAACTGGGTGCCGGGGAGATCCTGCTCAACTCGATGGACGCCGACGGCACCAAGGCCGGCTTCGACATCGAACTGATCCGGGCCGTCCGGGCGGCCGTGGACGTGCCCGTGGTGGCCAGCGGTGGCGCGGGAGCGGCGGCCCACTTCCCACCCGCGGTGGCGGCGGGGGCCGACGCCGTGCTGGCGGCCAGCATCTTCCACTTCGGCGAGGTCGGCCTCGGCGAGGTCAAGGACGCGCTGCGGGCGGCCGGCCAGCCGGTCCGCTGAGCCGTCGGCCGGGACCGGAGCCGGCCAGGACCGGAGCCGGTCAGCTCCAGCCCCGGCCGGTCAGGTGCGGGCGTCGTCCTCGGTGGGGCGGCGGGGAGCCGGGATCATGAGCCGGGCGGCGTACTCCTGGACGGCCGTCGCGTGCTCCTCCTCGCCGAGCGCCCAGTCGGCCGCACCGGGGGCGTGCCGCTTGGTGAGTACGCCGTGGACCGTCTCCACGGCCGTGCCGAAGCCGGTCCGCGGACGGGTACGCCAGAGATGCTCACCGGCGGGCGTCACCCGGAACCAACCGTCCGCCACGGAAATGAGTCCGGCCCCGGCGAGCCGGCGGACGGCCGCCTCGACCTCGGCTCGACCGGGTATCGCGTTGTTGAGGTGGTCCGCTGTGTACAGAACGTCGGCCAGGCGTACTCCCTCCGGACGCCGACTTGTCGCGGCCCGACGGTGCCGTCCGGCCCCGCCAGCGATAACCAAGGCAACGAAGATCCATGCATCCGCCCAGCGCCACTGCGCTTCCACCATATTCAGATGATGCCGTGCCGGCCCGGCGTAGGGAACGGCGACCATCCCCAACTTTCACCCGTTGCGATGCCGGGCTGCCGACCTGCGGCGATGTCCGGCGCCGTCGTATCGGAGCCGTCACCCTGCGCATCCTCGTCGCCGCCTCGTCGCGCTGGGTGTCCGGCTCGACCGCCGGGTCCGGCTCGACCGCCGTGTTCAGCTCGACCATGGTGTTCGGCTCGACCGCCGTGTTCAGCTCACGGACAACCCAGCGCCTCCGTCGTGGTCGACGCCGACCGCTCGGGTGACGCCGGCTGCCCGGTCGACGCCAACCGCTCGGCCTCTGCCAGCTGCCCGGTCGACGCCAACCGCTCGGGTGACGCCGGCTGCTCGGTTGACGCCGGCGGAGTGGCCGGCGTCGGCGGGGTGGTCGGCGCTGGCGGGGTGGGCACGGTGAACAGCGGGAGGAACAGGTGGACGAGGGGACCGATGGACACGGCGTACAGCACGGTGCCCAGCCCGACCGTGCCGCCGAGTACCCAGCCGATGGCCAACACGGTCACCTCGATGGCCGTACGCACCAACCGGAGGGACCACCGCGGCCGCCGGGCGACGAAGCCGGTCATCAGGCCGTCCCGTGGTCCGGGACCGAACCGGGCCCCGATGTAGAGCCCGGTGGCCACCCCGTTCAGCAGGATGCCGCCGACCAGGAAACCGATCCGGGCGGCCAGCGGGCCCACGGTGGGCAGCAGGGCCAGCGCGGCGTCCATGGCCAGCCCGATCACCACGACGTTGCTGATCGTTCCGAGCCCGGGACGCTGCCGTAGCGGGATCCAGAGCAGCAGTACGACGGCACCTGTGACGATGGTCACCATGCCGATCGACAGGCCGGTACGGCGGGACACGCCCTGGTGGAACACGTCCCAGGGGTCCAGCCCCAGTCTGCTCTCGACCATCAACGCCATGCTGACGCCGTAGAGCACCAGCCCGACATAGAGCTGGGTCAGTCGCCGGGGGAGCCGGACACCACGATTGCCAATTCGCATCACGCATGCCAGTCTGAAGGCCATTTTGGGTGCTCGAAAGGTCCAATATCCGGAGGATGGCATGGCTGGACTGGTCCGCGGGTCGCAATTGGCCCGCCTGTTGGGTCAGTGGCATGCCCTTCCGGGCCCCCAGCGCCGGCCCGACTACCTCGCGCTGGCGGGCGCGGTGCGGGGCCTGCTCGCCGATGGCCGGCTCCCGCTGGGGGTCCGGGCGCCGGCCGAACGGGAGTTGGCGGAGGCGCTGGGCATCAGCCGGACCACCGTGACGGCGGCGTACCGGGAACTGCGGGAGAGCGGTCACCTGGCCAGCCGGCGCGGTGCGGGGAGTTGGACCCGGCTCCCGGACGGGCACCGGGTGGCCAGTTCCGGCCTGTGGACGCCGCGGGACGACGTCGACATGATCGATCTGGGCTGTGCCGCGCTGTCGGCCCCGGCCGAGTTGCTGGCGGCGGCCCGCGCGGCGACCGAGGACCTGCCGCGCTATCTGGGCGGGGCCGGCTACCACCCGACCGGCGTGATGGCCCTGCGCGCGGCGGTCGCCCAGGCGTACGAGGACCGCGGCCTGCCCACCTGCCCGGAGCAGATCATGATCACCGGTGGTACGCAGCAGGCGCTCGACCTGGTGATCCGGCTCGGTCTGCCGGTCGGCGGCGGGGTGCTGGTCGAGTCGCCGACCTATCCAAACGCGCTCGCCGCGCTCACCGCCCGGCGGGCCCGGATCACCACCCACGGCCTCGACGCCGCGACGGGTGGGTGGGACGCCGAGTTGCTGCTGGACAGCCTCCGCCAGACCCGGCCCCGGCTGGCGTACCTGATCCCGGAGTTCCAGAACCCGACCGGGCACCTGATGCCGGTCGAGCTGCGCGAGCGGCTGGTGGGTACGGCGCACTCCACCGGCACCGACCTGGTGATCGACGAGTCCTTTGTGGACCTTCCACTGGACGGGGTGGCCGTACCGCCTCCGGTGGCCGTGTTCGACCGGCACTCCCGGGTGGTGTCGATCGGTGGCATGAGCAAGCCGTACTGGGGCGGCCTGCGGATCGGGTGGGTTCGTACGTCCGCGCCGCAGGTGCAACGGCTGGCCGCCGTCCGGGTGGGCGTGGACATGGCCAGCCCGGTGCTCGACCAGCTCGTCGCCGTGCATCTGCTGGCCGACCGGGACCGCATCGTGGCCACCCGCCGGAGGGAGCTGACCGCGCAGCGGGACGTCCTGCTCGCCGCGCTGGCAACGGAGCTGCCCGACTGGCGGGTCACCGTACCCCGGGGTGGGGTGACGCTCTGGGCGGAGCTGGACGGGCCGATCTCCAGTGCGCTGGCCCGGGCCGCCGAAGAGGTGGGGGTCCGGTTGGCTCCGGGCCCGCGGTTCGGCCTGGACGGGACCCTGGAACGCTTCCTGCGGCTGCCGTTCACGCTGCCCCCGGCGGAACTGCGCGAGGCCGTCAGCCGGATCGCCGCGGTCCGGTACGGCCTGGATCAGGCACCTCGCACCGCATGGCGGGAACCCGCCATGATCGCCTGAGCCGAGCGCCCGAGGTCAGGCCGGCGGCCCGTCGGGTCAGGCGGGCCGGAGCCGGCCCCGGATCACCGGCCGGGGCCGAGGCAGCCAGGCCACCGAGCGCCACCGGCGGATCGCGCGCAGTCGGGGCATGGAGATGCGCCGCCCTCGGAGCACCGGCACGTTGGCCCAGACCACCTTGCCGTCGGAGGCGGTCAGCACACCGAACCCGGTGGTCGACCGGGCCACCAGCCCGAGGCCGCGCCCACGCTCGGCCAGTGCGGGGCCGCCGGCTTCCTCCCGCCGCAGCACCGGCAGTTCGGGGCTCCGGTCGCCCACGGCGATACGCAACTGACCCCGGTGCTGCGACACCGACAGGTCGATGTCGGTGCCGGCGTGCTCCGCGGCGTTCGCCACCAGTTCGGAGGCCACGAGCTGGCCGTTGTCGATGCCGTCGGGGACCCCCCACCGGCGGCAGCAGTCACGGACCAGCCGGCGCGCGGTGGCGGCGGCGTCCGGGGTCGCGGGCAGCCGCAGGTGGGCCCGGCGTACCCCCGGGGGGCAGGGGTACTCCGGCAGCCTGGCCAGCGCCTGGTCGAGGGTGGGGTAGGCGCGCATCCGGCGAGCCGGGAACCGGCGCAGCAGGTGGCGCAGCATCGGAACCGAACCGCAGATCACCATGGCCATCCCCCGTCGACGCGCGTAGGTGTTGATCACGAGGACCGGCAGCAGTGCGGGCAGCACCGCCTGTGCCAGTGGGGGGCCGACGTCGATCACCACGTACGGCGGGTGGTGTACCAGACACCGGGCCAGGGCGCGCCGGAGCAGGTGCGCCTGGGTCACGGTCCACCCGTCGGTCAACGCGATCACCAGGGCGCCGCTCCGGACGTGCGCTGACACCCTGGCCGCCATCACCGTTCCCCCTCACCTCGCGGCGCCGGTTCGAGGTTCCGTGCGCCGCTGCACGGGGGCTTACCCAACCAGCGGGAGATTGATGCGCGGTCCCGTTGATCGGACTGCACCGGAACGGCCTCAGAGTTCGGCCAGGGTCCCCTGGTACATCCGCTCGATCTCGGTGGCGAAGTTGGTCTCCACGCCGCGTCGTTTGATCTTGAGAGACGGGGTCATCTCGCCGTCCTCGATCGTCAGGTCGCGGGGCAGGATCGCCACCTTCTTGATCGTCTCCCACCGGTTGAGTTGGGTGTTGAGCTGCGCGACGTACTCCTCGACCATGGCCCGGGTCTCGGGCGCGGTGACCACCTCCGCGTACGGCCGGCCGGCCAGTGGGCCGCCGGCGGTCCAGTCGGTGATCGCGTCCGGATCCAGCGTGACCAGCATCGTGCAGTAGTTGCGGGACTGGCCGATCACGACCGCCTGCGAGGTGTACGGGCAGAGCGCCTTGAACATTCCCTCGATGTGGCTCGGCGCGATGAACTTGCCGCCCGAGGTCTTGACCAGGTCCTTCTTCCGGTCGGTGATCCTCAGGTAGCCGTTGTCGTCGAGCTCACCGATGTCGCCGGTCCGGAAGAAGCCGTCCTCGGTGAACGCCGCGGCCGTCTCGGCCGGCAGGTTGTGGTAGCCGCGCATCACCGGCGTACCGCGCAGCAGGATCTCCCCGTCCGCGTCGATCCGGCACTCGATGTCGCCGAGGCGCTGCCCGACGGTGCCGATCCGCAGCGCACCCGGCCGGTTCACGAAGTTGCCGGCGCTGGTCTCGGTGAGGCCGTACCCCTCGGAGATCGGCAGGTTGGCCGCGGCGAAGAACGCGGCGATCTCCTGGCTCAGCGGGGCGGCGCCGGAGACCATCACCCGCATCCGGCCGCCGAGCCGGGCCTGGAGCTTGCTGAACACCAGCTTCTCGGCCAGCGCGTACCGCAGCCGCAGGGTGGTCGGGACCCGCCGGCCGGCCTGCTCGTACGCGACCCGTTGCCGACCGGTGTGCACCGCCCAGCCGAAGATCTTCGCCTTCGCGCCGCCGTCGGCGCGGGCCGTGGTCACCACCCGGTTGTAGACCTTCTCGAAGATCCGCGGCGCTCCGCACATCAGCGTCGGGCGGACGATGCCCAGCATCTCGATCAGCTTGTCCACCCGGCCGTCGACGTAGGTGGGCAGACCCACGTGGATCACGCCGCAGATCAGCGTCTTGCCGAACGAGTGGGACAGCGGCAGCCAGAGGTACTGGAGATCGTCGGCGCGCAGCAGGTCGAAGCCCGACTGCGCGACACCCTCCCAGCACCAGCCCGCGTGCAGCAGTTCGACGCCCTTCGGTCGGCCCGTGGTGCCCGAGGTGTAGATCAGCGTCGCGAGGTGGTCGGGTTCGATCTCGCCGACCACCCGGTCGACCAGGGCGGGATCGGCGGCCAGCGCCACGTCGCCCCGCTCCGCCAACTCGGCGAAGGTGAGCTGGGCCGGCTGGGCCGCCGGGTCGGCCGGACCGTCGATCAGCACGACGTGGGTGAGCGACGGCAGGTCCGCTCCGGCCACCTTGGCGGCCTGGGTCGCGTTCTCGGCGATCAACACCCGCGAGCCGGAGTCGGCGACGATGAACCGGGTGTCCTCCGGTTCGGTGGTGGGATACACCGTCGTGGTCGCGGCGCCGGCGCACATCACCCCCAGGTCCGCGATGATCCACTCCAGTCGGGTGTTGGCCAGGATCGCCACCCGGTCCTCGTGGTCCACCCCGAGGGAGCGCAGGCCGGCCGCGACGGCGCTGGCCCGCCGGCTCATCTCGGCCCAGGTCAGCCACACCGGCCCGGAGTCGTCCGGGGCCGGACCCGCGAACGCGCGATCGTCGGGGGTGGCGGCCACCCGGCGGCGGAACATGTCGGGGATGGAGCGGTAGGGAACGTCAAGAGCCATCGATGCTGCCGCCTTCGGGGTTCGCACAGTGACGGGGGTCACGCTCGGTCGCGGTTACCGAAGAGTATTGCCTGCCCCTCGCGATCGCCAGTGGGCTGGTCGGTCCGTCGATCCCCAGGTCCACCGGTCGACCCGGTCCGCTGGGTGCCGCCGCCGGGGTCGCGGGGCCGGCCCGACCCGGCCCGGTCGCCGCCGGGTCCACCGGACCGGGAGCCGTGGCGGTACGGGGTCAGGCGTAGCGGTCGGCGCGCAGCGACCAGTCGTAGGCGCCGCGGATCCAGCACCGCCGGGTCGTCATGAACCGCCCCACCTGCCGGTCGCCGGAGGTCAGCACCTCCTGCTCCAGCCGGAGATACGTCTCGAGCGCGTCGTTGAACCGGTTCGCCGCGGCGAGCAGGGCGGCGGTCTCGTCGAGACCGGTCTCGGCGGCGACGGCGGCGGCCAGGTTGTGCCCGTCGGATCCGGCCCGGCGTTCCTTGTCGTACGAGAAGATGTCGTTGCACCAGCAGACGAGGTCGACCGCGAGCTGATCAAGCTTGGACAGCCGCGAGTCGGCGAGCCAGCAGGGCCCGGGATCGGCGTGGTTCGCCGCGTCGGTGAGCGTGAAACTGGGATAGACCGCCCCGGTGTGCCGGCGCAGCTGCACGTACTCGGAGACCACCGGGATCCGGTGCTGCGCCCGGTTGGCCGCCTCCCACAACAGGGCGAGCAGGTAGTCGCGCAGCTCGGTGATGAACCGCAGGAGCAGCCGGGGCGGGATCTGCCCGCGTGCCCGGCGGCCCAGGTCGTACAGGCCCAGCCCCACCGGGCCGACCGAGTCGAGCAGCTGGGTGGGCGCCTTGTCGCCGATGAGGTCGACGATGTCCAGCAGTCGTGCCACCACCGGGGAGAGCCGGCCGGGGTCGGCGCCCAGACCGTCGTCGTCACACCGGTCGTCGAAGGCGAACAGCCAGGTGATCAGGTCGGCGAGCAGTTCGATGTCTTCCCGGTCGGCGTCCGGGCAGGCCCGCCCGGCCAGTTCGGCGGCGTTCGCCCGAGCGAGTCGGTCGGCCACGTCGGCCGTCGGGACCAGGCCGAGGTCCACTGCCCACCGGGCCGACCGCGCGGCGACGGCCGGTACGTGTGCGCTGAGACGGACCGGAAACGGCGGTTCGACGAGGGCTGCTGCGGCGAAGGTTCGCATGCTGCCTCCTGTCGCGCGGATGTCCGGCCGGTCGAGCGGCCACCGACGGAGCCGTTCCGGCCGATCAGGTCGCCGCCGAGTCCGCCGACCGGCGACATCCTCACCCGCCGCGCGAACGCGCGGGCGATCCCGAGCGTACGACTATTCACCCGCGCGAAGTTGCGCCGAGAGCTGATTGACCGGTCAGTGACCTGTCGCGTATGCGTGACGGCGCGGTGACCGGTCCGGTCCGTGCGGGGTTGGGCCCCGAGCCGCGGTACGGCTCCCGCCCGGCCGCCGGCGTGACGGGGCGCCGCCGGTTCCGTGGCCGGGCAACGACTCACAGCCGGAGGTCGCCCGCCCGGCTCACGGGCTCAGCGGGAGGTCGCGGGCGCGACGGCGCTGTGGCGCGTCCGGCGGGTGGGCGACGATGCGGCGTCGGGCGGGCGGTCAGAAGCCCAACCGGGCGGTGCGGATCCGCTCGACGAGTGGTTCCGGTCCGTCGAGCTGGATCCGGGCGGCCCGTTGCCGGCCGAACAGGAACAGGGCCAGTTCACCGGGCGGCCCGACCAGACGTACCGACTCGCCGGCCCGACCGGCCGCGGTCTCGCCGTGGCCGGGGGCCTGCACCAGCACCGAGGCGGGGAAGCGGCGCAGGGCCAGCCGGGCCACCGGCGGCACCCGCCGCCACAGCGCGGCCTGCAGGTCGGTGGCCAGCGCCCGGGGATGCCAGTCGGGACTGGCCCGGCGCACGTCCTCGTGGTGGATGAAGAACTCCAGCAGGTTGGCCGGCTCGTGGACCAGCGGGTTGCTCACCGGGCTCCACCAGGGCGGCCGGCGGACCAGTTCCACCAGCCGCTCGTACGGGTGGGCGGCCAGCCCGGTCCGGACCCGCTCGCCGTGCCCGCGCAGCGGCGGCAGCAGGATGCCGGCGGCGGCGTCCGGCCGCCGCTCCCGGACCACCAGGTGCGCCGCGAGGTCCCGGGTCGTCCAGCCCTCGTCGAGGGTTGGCGCGTCGGGCCCGACGGCCAGTAGGAGATCGGCGAGTTCCTGGCGCTCCGAACGAGCAAACCGCGACATGCCGCAGATGGTAGGCGCGTCGGCGCGGTTTCGCCGGGTCGCCCGGGGTCGGTCCCCCGAACGACACGGTGCGTTGTGATGGTGGACACAACGGTTAACGGGTCGTAACGGGGCCCCCGGACCGGTAAGGATAACGGTGACTCTTGTGACTTACGGCGGGGGAGAGCGTGGGGACGACCAAGACGAGTCGGGACGTGCTGTGGCGCGGGCTGTGGGTGTTGGGCCGGGCCATCCGGGAACAGCCCCGGATCTTCGCCGCGGCGGTGGCGGGCAGCATCCTGTTCGGCCTGCTGGTGATCGGCAACGCCTACCTGGTGGGCGCGATCATCGGCCGGGTGGCCGTACCGGCGATCCGGACCGGGCACGCGGACACCGGTGTGGTGGCGCTCAGCGCCGCGGCCCTGCTCGGGATCAGCGCGCTGCGGGTGGTGGGCATCTTCGGGCGGCGGCTGGGGGCCGGCTTCATGCAGTACCGGCTCCAGGCCGCGTACCGGCGCCGGGTCACCCGGCGGTACCTGGAGCTGCCGCTGTCCTGGCACCACCGGCACGCCACCGGGACGCTGCTGTCCAACGCCAACTCCGACGTCGAGGCGGCCTGGTTCCCGATCGCCCCACTGCCGTTCGCGGTGGGCACGCTGGTGATGCTCGTCGCGGCCGTCGGCTCGCTGTTCGCCACGGACTGGGTGCTGGCCATGGTCGGCGTCGCGGTCTTCCCCGCACTGTTCGCGCTGAACGTCGTCTACTCCCGGCGGATGGCTCCCCGGCAGACCCGCGCGCAGCGGATGCGGGCCGAGGTGAGCGCCATGGCGCACGAGAGCTTCGACGGCGCGCTGGTGGTCAAGACCATGGGTCGGGAGGCCGCCGAGACCGCCCGGTTCGCGGCCCAGGCCGCCGAGCTGCGCAACTCGCTCATCGCGGTCGGCCGGCTGCGCGGTTTCTTCGACCCGATGCTGGAGACGCTGCCCAGCGTCGGCACCCTCGGCGTGCTGGTGGTCGGGACGATCCGGCTCAGCCAGGGCGCCATCACCGTCACCGAACTGGTGAGCGTGGCGTTCCTGTTCACCGTGCTGGCGTTCCCGGTCCGGGCGATCGGTTGGGTGCTGGCCGAACTGCCGCGCAGCGTCGCCGGCTGGGACCGGGTGTCCAGCGTGCTGTCGGCGGCCGGGCAGATGCCGTACGGCGCCGACGAGTTGGACCCGCGCGGCGGTGCGCCGGCCACCCTCGACTTCACCGACGTGAGCTTCGGATACGAGCCGACCGATCCGGCCGCGGCGCCGACCCCGGTGCTGCGGGAGGTCACCTTCACCGTCCCGGCCGGCCGCACGGTCGCCCTGGTCGGCCCCACCGGATCGGGCAAGTCGACGATCGCGTCCCTGGCGGCCCGGCTGGTCGATCCGACCGCCGGGGCCGTCCGGCTGGACGGCGTGGACGCCCGTTCGCTCACGGTCGGATCGCTGACCGCCACCACCGCGCTGGTCGCCCAGGTCCCGTTCGTGTTCGACGACACCGTACGGGCCAACGTCACCCTGGACCGGCCCGGCATCACCGACGAGGACGTCTGGGCCGCCCTGCGGCTGGCCGAGGCCGCCGGCTTCGTCGCCACGCTGCCCGACGGCCTGGACACCATGGTGGGCGAGCGCGGCACGTCACTGTCCGGCGGGCAACGGCAACGGCTCACCCTGGCCCGCGCGCTGGCCGGGCGACCCCGGCTGCTGGTCCTGGACGACGCCACCAGCGCGGTCGACCCCCGGGTGGAGGCGGCCATCCTGGCCGCCCTGCGCGGTGACCGGGCCGGCCCGGAGCCGAGCGGACCGGGTGACCCGGCCGCCCCGGGGCCGGGCGCCTCGATCCTGGTGGTCGCGTACCGGCGGGCCACGATCGCCCTCGCCGACGAGGTCGTCTATCTGGAGCGCGGCCGGGTGGTCGCCCGGGGCGACCACGCCGAACTGCTGGCGACGGTGCCCGGGTACGCCGACCTGGTGACCGCGTACGAGAAGGCGGAGGCGGAGCGCGAACGGGAAGCCGGTCGCGCCGACGAGGAGGTGCCGGTCCCGTGACCGCCCCGGTTACCGAGGAACGACGTACGGACGGACGGAAGACGGACCGGGCGACCGCGCCGGATCCGGTGGAGAGCACCTGGACCACCCTGCGGCGCGGGCTGGCGCTCTCCCCCGAACTGCGCACCGGGCTGGCCGGCACGGTGGCGCTGGCTCTGGTCTCGATGGTGGGCCGGGCCGCCATCCCGGTGGCGGTGCAGCAGGGCATCGACCGCGGGCTGAACGTGCCCGGCGGGCCCGACCTGCGGGTGGTCGCCACGGTCGTGGTGATCACCGCCGCGGTGCTGGTGATCACCACCGCCTGCGGCTACCTGATGATGCGCCGGCTGTTCACGGTGAGCGAGACCGCGCTGGCCAACGTCCGGGTCCGGGCGTTCCGCCACATCCACGACCTGTCCATGCTGCACCAGCAGTCCGAGCGGCGGGGCTCGCTGGTGTCCCGGGTGACCAGCGACGTGGACCAGATCACCCAGTTCCTCCAGTGGGGCGGGGTGATCCTCCTGATCAACGTGGGTCAGCTGGTGGTCACCACGTTCGTGATGGTGGTCTACTCCTGGCAGCTCACCCTCGTGGTCTACCTCGCCTTCCTGCCGGCCGTCCTGATCATCCGGGTGTTGCAGAAGCGCCTGGCCGGGGCGTACGCGGAGGTCCGGCGCCGGACCGGCGTGCTGCTGGCGGCGATCGCGGAGAGCGTCGTGGGCGCGCCGGTGATCCGGGCGTACGGCGTGGCCGGGCGCACCGCGGCCCGGCTGGACGAGGCCATCGACGGGCAGCGGCAGGCGCAGCAGCGGGCCATCCGGACCAGCATCTACGGTTCGTCGGTCGGTGAGCTGGCCGCCGGGCTGGCGCTGGCCGCCGTGGTGGTGTTGGGCGTGTGGCTGGGTGTCGGTGACCACCTCAGCATCGGGCAGCTGACCGCGTTCCTGTTCCTGGTGACCCTGTTCATCCAGCCGGTGCAGATCGCCACCGAGGTGCTCAACGAGGCGCAGAACGCGGTGGCCGGCTGGCGTCGGGTGCTCGACGTGCTCGACCTCACACCCGACGTGGCGGACCCGGGTGAGGACGGCGCGGACCTGCCGGCCGGCCCCCTGGACGTCCGGTTCGCCGACGTCGGGTTCGCGTACCCGGCGGCGGACGTGGACGGGGAGCCCGGCCTCGGTCCACGGGTGCTCTCGGACGTCGACGTGCACATCCCGGCCCGGACCCGGGTGGCCGTGGTCGGCGAGACCGGCAGCGGCAAGACGACGTTCGCGAAGCTGCTGACCCGGTTGATGGACCCCACCTCGGGCGAGGTGCTGCTGAGCGGCGTGCCGCTGTCCAGGGTGCGGTTCACCGCGCTGCGTTCCCGGGTGGTGATGGTGCCGCAGGACGGTTTCCTGTTCGACGACACCGTGGCGGGCAACGTCCGGTTCGCCCGCCCGTCCATGGACGACGAGGAGTTGGCGGCGGCCTTCACCGAACTGGGCCTGGCGGACTGGGTGGCCGGACTGCCGGCCGGACTGGACACCCCGGTCGGGGAGCGCGGTGAGGCGCTGAGCGTGGGGGAGCGGCAACTGGTGGCGCTGGCCCGGGCGTACGTCGCGGATCCGGATCTGCTGGTGCTGGACGAGGCCACCAGCGCGGTCGACCCGGCGACCGAGGTGCGGTTGCAGCGCACGCTGGACGCCGTGACCCGGGGCCGGACCACGGTGGCCATCGCGCACCGGCTGTCCACCGCGCAGGCCGCCGACGAGGTGATCGTGGTGGACCGGGGCCGGATCGTGCAGCGGGGCCCGCACCACGAACTGGTCCAGGACCGGTCCTCGGTGTACGGCCTGCTCTACGCCTCCTGGCTGGAGCAGACCCGCTGATCCCACACCTGCGCCAGATCCCCGGTGACGTACCGCTGGATGGTCGGGCCCACGGCCGCCACGACAGTCTCCGGGGCGGCCGTGGCCAGCGGTTCCAGCCGGAGGATGTAACGGACCATGGCCAGGCCGGCCAGCTGGGAGGCTACCAGGCTGGCCCGCAGCGGAGCCTGCTCCGGGGCGAGGTCGAGTTGGGCCATCGCCCGGCGCAGTACCTGGGTGACGATGAACTCCCGCAGCAGCCGGGCGCCCCACTCGCTGGTCACCGCCGAGCGCAGCAGGGCCACCCCGGCCGCGCCGGCCGGGGAGTCCCAGACGCCGAGGAACAGCCGCACCACCCGGGCGCCGAACTCGTCCCGCCCGCCGGCGAGGGCCTGCGGCAGCATCTCGCGGGGATCGAGCGGGAAGTCCATGGCCGCCACGAAGAGCTGGTCCTTGGTGCCGAAGTAGTGGTGGACCAGCGCCGGGTCGACCCCGGCGGCGCTGGCGATCCCCCGGATGGAGGCGCCGTCGAAGCCCTTCTCCGCGAACGCCTCCCGGGCGGCGGCCAGGATCACCTCCCGGGTGTCCGGGTTGCCAGGCCGCCGTCCGGTCCGTCGTGCCATCACTCGCCTTCCTCCCGGTCCGTCCGTCGCGGACGACCGCGTACCCGTGGGTGTCAGTTGGTGCGCCGCCGCAGCGTGGCCGCGGCCAGCACCAGCGCCACCACCACCGCGCCGGCCACGATGCCCAGGTCCCGCCACATGGTGGCGGTCGGGTCGGCGTGCGCGCCGACCTCCTGCAGGGCCTCGACCGCGTACGTCAGGGGCAGCGCGTCGCTGACCCCGCGCAGCCAGTCGGCCATCTGGTCGCGGCTGACGAACAGCCCGCAGAGCAGGATCTGCGGGATCGCCACGACCGGCATGAACTGTACGGCCTGGAACTCGGTACGGGCGAAGGCGCTGCACAACAGCCCGAGCGCCACCCCGAGCACCGCGTTGACCACCGCGATCAGGATCACCAGTGCGGCCGGTCCGGCGGTGTCCAGCCCGAACGCCCAGTAGGCGATCGCCGACGCGACGCCGGCCTGCACCGCGGCGGCCAGCCCGAACGCGATGCCGTAGCCGAACAGCAGGTCGAGCTTGCCCAGCGGGGTGGTGAGCAACCGTTCCAGGGTCCCGGTGGTGCGCTCCCGCAGCATCGCGATGCTGGTCACCAGGAACATGATGATGAACGGGAAGATGCCCAGCATGATCAGCGCCACCCGGTCGAACATGCTCGGCTGGCCGGGCGGGACGGGCTGGTTGTCGTACATGTAGTACACCAGGGTGAGCAGCACGGCCGGGATGACCAGCAGCAGCGCGATGGTCCGGCGGTCGTGGCGCAACTGGCGCAGGATGCGGCCGATGGTGGCGGCCAGGATGCGTGGGCTCATGACAGGCTCCGCTGTGCGTCGTTCCGGTCGGTGTCGTGGGGCGCGGGGCCCGGAGCCGCCTCCCGCGCCGGTTCCCCGCCCAGGTCCCGTTCCTGGTCGCGGATTAGCCGCAGGAACGCCTCGTCCAGGTCGTCGGTGCCGGCGCGCCGGCGTACCGCGTCGGGGGTCTCGTCGGCGATCAGCCGGCCGTCGCGGATCAGCAGGAGCTGGTCACACCGGGCGGCCTCGTCCATGACGTGGCTGGAGACCAGCAGCGTCACCCCGTCCCGGGCCAGCGCGTGGAACCGCCGCCACAGCTCGTCGCGCAGCACGGGGTCCTGCCCGACGGTCGGCTCGTCGAGGATGATCAGTTCCGGCCGCCCGACCAGCGCGCAGGCCAGGGACGCGCGGCTGCGCTGGCCGCCGGAGAGCGTGCCGACCAGCTGTTTCGCCGCGTCGGCCAGGCCCACGGCGGCGATCACCTCGTCGGCCTCGGCGACCGGCACGCCGTGCAGGGTGCCGAAGTAGCGGGCGTTCTCCCGGACCGTCAGGTCCGCGTACACGCTGGGCGCCTGGGTGAGGTAGCCGATCCGGCGGCGCAGCGCCGGGGAGCCGGCCGGGGCGTCGAACACGGTCACCGAACCGCCGGACACCTTCTGCACCCCGACGATCGCCCGCATCAGCGTGGTCTTGCCGCTGCCGCTCGGGCCGAGCAGCCCGGTCACCCGGCCGCGGGGCACCCGGCAGCTCAGCCGGTGCAGCACCTCGCGGCCGCCACGCCGGACGACGAGGTCACGGACCTCGATGGCGGTGGTCATCCTGCCTCCAATGAATTCATCATCTGTTGAACTCAACGGTAGATGAAATAATCCGGCCGGGCAATGGGGTTGACTTCGAGTGCGCTCGAACTGGAACGCTCGATCTGTGGACGTGAGCCTTCAAGAACCCGTCGCGACGATCCGTCCCGGCGAGGCACCGGTCGCGCCGGCCGGCCGCCCCGCTGAACCGGCCGGAGATGAGATCACCCTGACCGTCGGTGAGGCCGCCGCCCGGGTCGGCCTCACCACCTACACGCTGCGCTGGTACGAGCAGGAGGGGCTGGTCGCGCCGATCGGCCGGGACTCCGCCGGCCGCCGTCGGTACACCGCGGTGGACCTGGACCGGTTGTTCCTGCTCACCCGGCTGCGCCGGACCGGAATGCCGGTCCGGGACATGCGCAGGTACGCGGAGCTGGCCCGCCAGGGGGAACACACCCTGGGCGCCCGCCGGCGACTGTTCGAGGCGCACCGCAACCGGGTCCTGGCCCAGATGTCCGCGCTGGAGGACGACCTGAGGGTCCTCGACCACAAGATCGATGTCTACCGACGCCGAGAGGAGGCACGATGATCACCCGCCAGATCGGCCCCACCGGCCCGGCGGTATCGGCCATCGGGCTGGGTTGCATGGGCATGAGCCACGCGTACGGCGAGCGGGACGACGCCGAGTCGACCCGCACGCTGCACCGCGCACTCGACCTCGGGGTCAACCACCTGGACACCGCCGACATCTACGGAAACGGTGACAACGAGCGGCTGCTCGGTCCCGTTGTCCGGGCCCGCCGGGACGAGGTGTTCCTGGCCACCAAATTCGGCAGCCGGGTCCGCGAGGGCGGCTCGACGTTGGACTACGGCCAGCGGTACGTCGACACCAGCGCGGACTGGACCCGGCGGGCCTGCGACGCCTCGCTGCGACGGCTGGGCATCGACACGATCGACCTCTACTACGTACACCGGCGCAACCCGGACACCCCGATCGAGGAGACCGTCGCCGCCCTGGCGGAACTCGTGGCCGCCGGCAAGGTCCGGTTCCTCGGGTTGTCCGAAGTGAGCCCCGCCACCCTGCGGGCGGCGCACGCCGTACACCCGATCAGCGCGGTCCAGATGGAGTATTCGCTGTTCAGTCGGGACGTCGAGGACGGGATGCTGGCGACCTGCCGGGAGTTTGGGGTGTCCGTCGTGGCGTACTCGCCGATGGGCCGGGGCCTGCTGACCGGCACGATCGACTCGCGGGACCAGCTCGGCGCCAGCGACTGGCGACTCTCCGCCGTGCCCCGGTTCTCGGCCGAGCACCTGGACACCAACCTCAAGCTGGTCGCCGAGGTGCGGACCGTCGCCGAGGAGATCGGCTGCACCCCGGCGCAGGCGGCGCTGGCCTGGCTGCTGTCCAGGGGCGACGACGTGCTCCCGATCCCGGGCACCAAGCGGGTCCGCTACCTGACCGAGAACGTCGCCGCCGCCGACCTGCGGCTCGAACCCGGGCAACTCGACCGGCTCGCCGCCGCGGTGCCCCGGGACGCGGTGGCCGGCGACCGGTACACCGCGCCGATGATGCGGCTGCTGAACGGCTGAACGGCTGAACGGCGGACCGGGCCGACCGGACCGGCCCGGGCGGTTCGGACCGGCCCGGGCGGTTCGGCGCCCGGTGAACGGCGGCGGAGCCACCGGGTGCCCGGCTGGCGCCGAAGTGTGCAGAGTTGTTGTCGTCCCAGCGACAACAACTCTGCACATCTTTCGGTGCGGGGCGGCGGTGCGCGCCCCGCCGGGCCGGTGCGGGAGGATTGGGCGCGTGTCCGAACCGAACTCGAACTCCATCCCGACCCGACTGCCCGGTGCGCCGGGCGGTCCGTCGGCGCTCGATCCCGTCATCGCCGCCCGGCTGCGTCGCGGTCCGGACGGCCTGTTCGCGGCCGTCGTCCGGCAGCACGGCAGCGGCGAGGTGCTGATGGTCGCCTGGATGGACGACGAGGCGCTGCATCGCACCCTGACCACCGGGCGGGCCACGTACTGGTCACGCAGCCGGAGCGAGTACTGGGTCAAGGGCGCTACCTCCGGACACCACCAGTACGTCCGGTCGGTCGCCCTCGACTGCGACGGCGATGCGGTGCTGGTGAGTGTCGACCAGGTCGGCGCCGCCTGTCACACCGGACAACGGACCTGTTTCCACACCGAACTCCCGGTCAGCGGCAGCCTGGACATGACCGACACGGTGGATCCGGCCGGCACGCTGGATCCGGTCAGCACGGGCACGGTGGACCCGATCGGCACGGTGGACCCGATCGGCACGGTGGACCCGATCGGCACGGTGGACCCGATCGGCACGGTGGACCCGATCGGCACGGTGGACCCGACGGGCACCGTGGACCCGACGGGCACGGTTGACCCGGCGGGTGCGGCGGCGACCGGCGCGGCGGGCGTGGAAGACCGGCCGGGGCGACCGTGAGCGGCGGGGCGGTCGTACCGGACGGGTCGACCCTTGCGGCGGCGGCGGCCGGCCGGCGCGGCCTGGCCGGCGCGGTCCTGCTCGACGCGGCGGGCGCGGGACTGGCCCTGTACGCGGCCACCCGGACCTGGTCCGTCGACGTGCTGGCCCGGCCGCCGCTGCCACCGGCTCGGACGGTACACACCGGCGGTGACCTGCTGCCCTGGCTGCCCGCGCTGGCCGTGGTCGCGCTGGCCGGCGCGGGCGCGCTGCTGGCCACCCGGGGCCGGCCGCGCCGGCTGCTGGGCCTGCTCCTGGTCCCGGTCGGGCTCGCGGTGGCCGGCGGAGGCGGGTACGGGCTCGCCGGGCCGGGCGACAGCAGACCCGGCTGGCCGGCGGTCTGCCTGTTCGGCGGCCTGCTCGTGGCCGTGGCCGCCGGGGTCGCGGTGCGGTACGGGCACCGCTGGCCGGCGATGGGGGCGCGTTACGAGCGGACCGCGTCGCGATCCGGCCCGACCGGCCCGGGCCCGGCTCGGAGCACCCGGGACACCTGGGACGCGCTGGACCGTGGCGAGGATCCGACCATCAACTGAGCAGTACCTACCCGTTGAGCCCGGCCTGTCCGTTGAGCCCGGCCTGTCCGTTGAGCGAGGCCTGCCCGTTGAGCGAGGCCGGTCCGTTGGAGCACGATCATCCGCTGAGCACGCCAGCTGTCGAGCGCGGCCATCCCGGTGTGGCCGGCCGGGTGTGGCCGGCCGCTGGGTGCCGGGCGGCGGTGCGGGTGGGTCGGTCAGCCGGTGCGGTTCGCTCGGGACCGGCTGAGGGCGGCCACCGCGCGGCGGACCTCGTCACGCTGGCGGGCGCGTTCCCGGTCGGCCTGGACGGCCGCCCGCGCGTTGGCCTGGGCCACCCGGGTCCGCTGGTCGCCGCCGACCGCCCGCTCGACGGTGTGCGCCACGCCGATGGCCAGGGCCAGGACGGCCCGGGGGACCGTGGCCAGGGCGTCCGTGCTCAGGGTGTCCGTGCTCAGGGTGTCCGTGCTCACGGTGTCCGGGTTCAGGGTGTCCGGTCGCTCGTGCTCGACGATGGTCATGATCGGCTCCCACGCGAAATCCGTATCGGCTTCGAGTCTGCCGTACCCGATCGTGCCCGGCCGGTGTTTCCGGCCGATGTCCGCCGCTTGACGCGGCCGGTACCCGGCGGAAATGCCAGGCCACGGCCGGTGGACCGGACCCGGTGGGTGGGTCGGACCGGACCCGGTGGGGTGGCGTGCCGGACCGAGCCGGGCACGTGGGCGCCCGGAACGGCCGGCGGTCCGGACCGGGCCGGGGCAGGGCCCGGCGGGCGTCGGCGGATGGCGACCGGACGGACCGCTGCGCGGCGCCGTCCGCCGTGTTGTCATTATGTGGTGATCGTCGATGCGCCAGGGTGGCGGTCGGTGATGCGTCTCTCACCAAAAGTGGCCCATTATGCCCGAGCCGTCGAGGTGAGCGACGCCATACCCCCTGCGTCGCTCGGCTGGTGGCGCCCCCTAGCATCGGTCCATGACACCCGGAGAGGGGATTCCGTTGGTGACTGCTGAACACGCATCCGAAGGCGATGATCCAAGGCCCGCAGCGACCGGCAGCGTGCTCGACGAGATCCTTGCCGGCGTCCGCGAGGACGTCGAGCAGCGCGAACGGCAGGTTCCGCTGACGCGGATCCGCGAACTGGCCGCCGCGGCGCCACCACCGCTGGACGCGTACGCCGTGTTGCGCCGCCCGGGTGTCGGTGTCATCGCGGAGGTCAAGCGGTCGTCGCCGTCGCGCGGTCCGCTCGCCGACATCGCCGATCCCGCCCAGCTGGCCGCCGAGTACGCGGCCGGCGGCGCCCGGTGCATCAGTGTGCTGACCGAGGGACGCTGGTTCGGCGGCTCGTTGGCCGACCTCGCGGCGGTACGCGCCGAGGTGGGGGTGCCGGTGCTCCGCAAGGACTTCGTGGTCTCCAGCTACCAGGTCCACGAGGCGCGGGCGCACGGTGCCGACCTGGTGCTGCTCATCGTCGCGGCGCTGCCGCAGAACGCCCTGGTGGGGCTGCTGGAGCGGATCGAGTCGCTGGGCATGACGGCGTTGGTCGAGGTGCACACCGAGGAGGAGGCCGACCGGGCGCTGGAGGCGGGCGCACAGGTGATCGGGGTCAACGCCCGTGACCTGCGCACCCTGGAGGTCGACCGGTCCGTCTTCGAGCGGATCGCGCCGGGACTGCCGAGCAGCGTCGTCAAGATCGCCGAGTCCGGTGTGCGCGGACCGCACGACCTGATCCGGTACGCCTCGGCCGGCGCCGACGCGGTCCTCGTCGGTGAGGGCCTGGTCACCAAGAAGAGCCCACGCGAGGCGGTGGCCGAGCTGGTCAACGCCGGCAACCACCCCGCGACGCCGCGCCCGGTGCGCTGAGGCTCGACCACCGTCAGCACCGAGAGGAACGCCATGACCGCCACCCCGTCGGCACCGGCCGGCAAGCTTCCCGACGCCGCCGGGCACTACGGCCGGTTCGGCGGCCGGTTCGTGCCCGAGGCGCTGGTCGCGGCGCTCGACGAGCTGGACGCCGCGTACCGCACGGCGATGGCCGACGAGTCCTTCCGCGCCGAGTTCGACGACCTGCTGCGCAATTACGCCGACGCCCCGTCGCTGCTCTACTCCGCCCGGCGACTGTCGGCGAAGCTCGGTGCCCGGGTTCTGCTCAAGCGCGAGGACCTGAACCACACCGGCGCGCACAAGGTGCGCAACGTGCTCGGCCAGGCCCTGCTCACCAGGCGGATGGGCAAGCGTCGGGTGATCGCCGAGACCGGTGCCGGTCAGCACGGTGTGGCGACCGCCACCGCCGCCGCGCTGTTCGACCTGGACTGCGTGGTCTACATGGGCGAGGTGGACACCGAGCGGCAGGCGCTGAACGTGGCCCGGATGCGGATGCTCGGCGCCACGGTGGTCCCGGTGGCCACCGGCTCGCGCACCCTCAAGGACGCGATGAACGAGGCGATGCGGGACTGGGTCGCCAACGTCGACGACACCCACTACCTGATCGGCACCGCCGCCGGCCCGCACCCGTTCCCGGAGATGGTCCGGGACTTCGTCCGGGGCATCGGCGACGAGGCGCGGCGGCAGTGCCTCGAACAGCTCGGCGGGCTGCCGGACGCGGTGGCGGCCTGCGTCGGGGGCGGTTCCAACGCGCTGGGCATCTTCCACGCCTTCGTCGACGACCGGGACGTGCGGCTGTACGGCTTCGAGGCCGGCGGTGAGGGAGTGGAGACGGGGCGGCACGCCGCGAGCATCACCGGGGGCTCCTCGGGCGTGCTGCACGGCACCCGTACGTACGTCCTGCAGGACGCCGACGGCCAGACGCTCGACTCGCACTCGATCTCCGCCGGGCTGGACTACCCGGGTGTCGGGCCGGAGCACGCCTGGCTGCACGACAGCGGCCGGGCGAGCTACCAGCCGGTGACCGACACCGAGGCGATGGAAGCCTTCGAACTGCTCTGCCGGACCGAGGGGATCATCCCGGCGATCGAGAGCGCACACGCGCTCGCGGGCGCCGCGCGGATCGCCCCCGGCCTCGCCGCCGAACTCGGCCGGGAACCGGTCATCGTGGTCAATCTGTCCGGTCGGGGCGACAAGGACGTCCACACCGCCGGCGAGTACTTCGGCATCCTCGACAAGGAGTGAGTCGGATGAGCCGGATCGGGGTCGCCTTCGACAAGGCCCGCGCCGACGACCGTGCGGTGCTGGTCGGGTGCATGCCCGCGGGTTTCCCGACGGTCGAGGGCAGCATCGCGGCGATGACCGCGATGGTCTCGGCCGGCGTTGACGTGATCGAGGTGGAGATCCCGTACTCGGATCCGGTGATGGACGGGCCGGTGATCCAGCGGGCCAGCGACATCGCACTGGCCGGCGGCGTACGGGTCGCGGACACGCTGCGGATCATCGAGGCGGTCGCCGCCACGGGTGCGCCGGTGGTCACCATGACCTACTGGAACCCGATCGAGCAGTACGGCGTCGACGCCTTCGCCCGGGACCTCGCGGCGGCCGGCGGCACCGGCCTGATCACCCCCGACCTGATCCCCGAGGAGGCCGCCGAGTGGCTGGCCGCCTCCGATGCGTACGGGCTGGACCGCACGTTCCTGGTCTCGCCGTCCTCGACCGACGCGCGCCTGGCGATGACCGCGGAACACTGTCGGGGCTTCGTCTACGCGACGGCGATCATGGGGGTGACCGGGGCCCGTGCCCAGACCTCGACGGCCGCGCCGATCCTGGTCTCCCGGCTGCGGCAGGTCAGCGACCTGCCGGTCGGGGTGGGCCTCGGGGTCGGCACCGGTGCCCAGGCGGCCACCGTGGCCGGCTACGCGGACGGGGTGATCGTCGGCAGCGCGCTGATCCGGTGCCTGCTGGAGGCGCCGGACCAGGACGCCGGTCTGGCCGCGTTGCGCAGCCTCAGCGCCGAACTGGCCGAGGGCGTCCGTACCCGCGGCTGACCCGGCAGCGCACGGCGGCGGGCGTCCGCCTCGACCGTGGCGGTGGGGCGGGTTCCGCTGGCCGGTCGTGTCGGCCCGCCCGGGGTCCCGGGCCGACCCGGTGCGGCGGTAGCGTGTGTATCCGTGACAATCGCCTCGCTCTCCCCACAGGCGGCGCTGCCCAGCCCCACCACCGCGGTGTGGCAGCTAGGGCCCCTGCCGATCCGGGCGTACGCGCTCTGCATCGTGCTCGGCATCGTGGTCGCCTGCGTGGTGACCGAGATGCGGTTGCGACGTCGCGGGGTCGCCCCCGGCGCGGTGCTGGACATCGCCCTGTACGCGGTCCCGGCGGGCATCATCGGGGCCCGGATCTATCACGTGATCACGTCGCCGCAGCCGTACTTCGGCGCCGGCGGCCACCCGCTCGACGCCTTCAAGATCTGGCACGGTGGCCTGGGCATCTGGGGCAGCGTGCTCGGCGGCGCGCTGGGCGCCTGGTACGCCTGTCGGCAACTCGGCCTGTCGCTGACCGTGGTGGCCGACGCGGCCGCTCCCGCCATGCCGCTCGCCCAGGCCGTCGGCCGGTTGGGCAACTGGTTCAACAACGAGTTGTACGGCGGACCGACGACGCTGCCCTGGGGCCTGCGGGTCTACCAGATGGACCCGGACAATCCGGGCCACGCGCTGCGGACCGACGGCGAACCGGTGCCGGTGGAGGGTGGCCTGCGTCACCCGACCTTCGCCTACGAGGCGCTGTGGAACGTCGGGGTGGCCGCGCTGGTGCTGTGGGCCGACCGCCGCTGGAAGCTGGGCCGGGGCCGGGCGTTCGCCCTGTACGTCATGGGGTACACCGCCGGCCGGTTCTGGATCGAGTTGATGCGTACCGACGACGCGAACCGGATCCTCGGGGTGCGACTCAACGTCTTCACCGCCGTGCTGGTCTTCGCCGGGGCGCTCGTCTACTTCCTGCGGGTCCACGGTCCCCGCGAGTACGTCGTGCCGGTCTCCGCGTCGACCGCGTCGGCCGACACGGTCGCGGTCGGATCCGTCCCCGGCGAGTCCGCGGCTCGGGCCGGTGGGTCCGGGACCGCGACCACCGGCGGCGA
The DNA here is from genome assembly GCF_055793945.1 of Plantactinospora sp. A48. NCBI lineage: Bacteria > Bacillati > Actinomycetota > Actinomycetes > Micromonosporales > Micromonosporaceae > Plantactinospora > Plantactinospora sp. A48. The sequence goes on from NZ_JBTIXF010000004.1 coordinate 157,264, forward strand.
GCCGACCGGCGGCCCGCCGCCCACCGGCCCGGAGTCCGCCGCCCGGGAAGCTGGTGACGTCTCCCAGGTCGACCTGTCGCGCCGGACCACCGCCGCGCAGCCGCTCGGATACCGCGTGGTCACCGAGGAGGAGTTCCAGGTCTACCAGGAGTCCGGCGTGGCCCCCGGGCCCGCCGTCGATCCCGACGCGCCGGACGACCGGCCGGGCGGAACCGACGCGCGCACCGCCGGCACCCCCGGAGCCACCGGCACCAGCACCGACGCGATCAACACCGCCGGGGCCGTTGGAACCGCCGACACCGACACCGACGCCAGCACCGAGAGCACCACCAGCACCGACGCCACGGGTACCGCCGACGACGACAGCGCCGACGGGGCCGACGGGCCGGGGACGGCGACTGCCCCGTCCGCCGACCCCTCGGCCAAGGCCGCACCGGGACCAGCCGAGCAGGACCGTTGAGCGGAGGAACCCCGATGCGTACGGCGGTGGTGGTGGGCGCCGGCGTGGCCGGCCTGGCCGCCGCGGGCGCGCTGGCCCGGGGCGGTTGGCAGGTGACGCTGCTGGAGGCCGACGACCGGGTCCGGGCCGACCGGACGGCCCTGGTGCTCTGGCCGAACGGCATCCGCGCGCTGCGCGCCCTCGGCCTCGGTGGCGGTCTCGACGCCATCGCCACCCCGCTGCGTGACGGTGGGGTGCGCCGCCCGGACGGGCACCGGCTGGTGCAGCCCCGGGCGTTGACCGGGGACCGCGCGCCGGTCGTGGTCCACCGGGAGGACCTGCACGACGCGCTCATCGCCGGCCTGGGTGACCGCGTCGAGATCCGGACCGGAATCCGGGTGGTGCGGACCGAGCCCGGAGACCGACCCGCCGTTTCGGACGGTCGCTACACGTTCGCGGCGGATCTGGTGGTGGCGGCCGACGGCATCGACAGCGCGATCCGGCGCCGGCTCGCTCCGGAGTCCACAGTGGTCAGCTCGGGCTGCGCGGCATGGCGGGCGGTGATTCCCTGGTACCGGGCGCCGCAGCTGCCGGAGGAGGCGCTCGGCGGTGAGGTGCTCGGCGCCGGCTACCGGTTTGTCGCCGTGTCGCTGGGCGACCGGGGCGGCTCGGGCGGGTCGACCCGCGGCGGGATCTACTGGATCGTGACGGCGGCGGGCGCCGCGCGACCGGAGCCGCCGGCCACCCAGCTCGCCCTGCTGCGCCGGTGGCTGACCGGCTGGCCGGCACCGGTGGCCGAGCTGCTGACCGCCACGGAACCCGAGGACGTCATCCAGCAGGACGTCCGGGAACTGCGGCCGTTGCCCCGCAGCTACGGGTTCGCCCGGGGCGACGGTGGCGTGGTGCTGCTGGGGGATGCCGCGCACGCCATGCCGCACCACCTGGGACAGGGCGCCTGCCTGGCGTTCGAGGACGCGGCGACGCTGAGCGCGTTGACGACGGAGGCGAAGCCCGGCGAGCAGTTGCGGGCCGCCGTCGAGTCGTACAGCCGGTTGCGGTTGCCCCGGGCGACCACGATGGTGCGGCAGACCCGGCGGATGTCGGCGGTGCTGCGGGCCCGGGGCCGGCTCGCGCTGCGAGCCCGGGACGCCGCCCTGGGCGCCATCACCCCCCGGCTGCTGGGCAGCGCCGCGAACAGCGCGGCCCAGTGGCGGCCACCGGCCTGACCGGAGCGCTCCGCCCGGATGGCGGTCCGCGGTCCAGCCCGAGCGACCCGGCTCGGCCCGGCGACCCGGCTCGGCCCGGCGACCCGGCGGCCCGGCTCGGGCGCGATGGTCGGCCTCCGCCCGGGTGCGGGCGGCCCGGGGTGGCCTTCGGTCGGGTTCGGCCGGTCTCGCCGAGGCGGGTGCCGAGGGTCTGCCGTTGGCTCGTCGCCGAGATCGAAATCGGTGTTTTCCCTGCTCAGGGGACTGACCGTTGGTCCACCGGGCCCGTACGGCGGCTCGGGCGAACCGAACGGATGTCGGTCGGGCCGCCCGGTGGGGTCAGAATTACCGGGAGTGAGGGGAGGACTCCCGTGCGGCGCGCGCCATCCCGACCGGTGGACCCGGACCGGGCTCTGCGGATTCCCGGCGAGATCCGGCTGCTCGGCCCGGTCGAGCTGACCGGTGCCGCGGGTCCGGTCGCGCTGTCGCCGCCGGTGTGCCGGTTGCTGGGTCTGCTGGCGTTGCGCGCCAACCAGCCGGTGGCGCAGGCCGAACTGGTGGCACCGGCACCGGTCCCGGAGTCGTACCCGGCGGCGGCCCTGGACGGTCCCGTCGCCGAACTCACCGCGGCGATGCGCCGGGCCGGTCTGCCGGCGACCGTGCTGGCCCGGCGGGACGGGTACCTGTTGCGGATATCGAGCCGGTTGATCGACGCTCGCCGTTGCGACAGGCTGCTGGCCCGGGCCCGGGCCCGGATGGCGCGCGGCGACCGGGCCGGGGCGGCGCAGCTGTTCGACAGCGCCCTGGCGCTGTGGCGGACCGGTCCCGACGCGCCCGAGCTGCCGCTCGGCGGGGTGGATCTGGTCTTCCCACCCTGGGCGGCGGCCGAGGCAACCCGGCTCGTCCAGTCCCGGGTGGCCGCCGTGGAGGACCGCTGGGAGTGCGAGCTGCGGCTCGCCGCCGCGGCGTACGAGGCGGCCGGCGGCCCGGTGGTCGACCGCGCCGTGCTGGCGGCAGGTGCCGCGGCCACCACGCTGGCCGACCAGGCCCGGGTCGCCCTCGACGCGGCCCTGCGCCGGCATCCGCTGCGGGCCCGGCTGTGGGAGCTGCTGCTGGTGGCCGCGTTCCTGGGCCAGGGCCGCCGGGGCGCCGCCGAGGTGGCGGAGGTGGCCGAGCAGACCTTCCGGGAGCAGCTGGGCATCGGGGTGGGTGACCGGCTGCACCGGCTGGCCAGCGCCGCGCAGCGGGGCGACCTCGTCGAGGTGTGGGTGGATCTCCCGAGCCCGGAGCGGGAGCGGGAGCGGCGCCGGGTCGCCGCGTCGCCCGAGCCGGCCACCGACGGTGCGAGCCGGCTCGCCGCCCGGCTGGTGCCGGCCCGGCTGCCGGTGCCGATGACCACGCTGCTGGGCCGTGAGCCGCTGCTGGCCGAGGTCGAGCGGCTGTTGACGACCCGCCGGCTGGTCACGCTCACCGGGCCGGGCGGGTCCGGGAAGACCCGGCTGGGCATCGCCGTGGCCCGGCGGATGGCCGGTGAGGACGCCTGGTTCGTCGACCTCACCACCGTCGAGGATCCGGCCCGGGTGCCCGAGGCGGTCGCCGTGGCGCTCGGCGTGCGACCGGGAGTCGGATCCGACGACCCGACCGAGGCGCTGGTGGCGGCGATCGAGGACGCCGAGACGCTGCTGGTGCTGGACAACTGCGAGCAGCTCGTCCCCGGTTGCGCGGCCCTGATCCGTCGTCTGCTGCCGGGCTGCCCCGGGCTGCGCGTACTGGCCACCAGTCGGGTCGCCCTGCGGGTCGCGGGTGAACGCCTGGTGCCGGTACCCCCGCTGGCCGCGCCGACCCCCGGACCCGGACACACCCTGGCCGACCTCGTGGTCCACCCGGCCACCCGGCTGTTCCTGGAACGTGCCCGGGCCCGGTCCGGTCACCCGGTCGCACCGGAGAGCGCCGACGACGTGGTGCGGCTCTGCGCCGAACTGGACGGTCTGCCGCTGGCCATCGAGTTGGCCGCGGCCTGGACCCCGATGTTGAGCGTCGCCGAGATCGCCAGCCGGACCGCCACCGACCCGGCCATGCTGCGCAGTCCCGACCCGACCGCGCCGAGCCGGCACCGCACGGTCGCCGCCGCCGTCGAGACCAGCGTGAGCCAGTTGGACGCCGAGGCCCGTACCCTGTTCGAGTGGCTGGCGGTGTTCAGCGGCGGCTTCGACGCCACGACCGCGACGGCCATCCGGGGGCCGGCCGGGAGCGCCGCGCTGGCCGCGCTGGCCGAGGCGTCGCTGGTGACCGCGATCGACGAGGTCGAACCGTCCCCGACCGGCGCCGTCCGGACCGCCTCGGCGGGAGCGGCCGGCGGCTTCCCGGACGACCACCCGCCCCGGCCCGTCCGCTACCGGATGCTGGTGCCGATCCGTCGGCACGCGATGCACCGGCTTTCCGGCAGCGGCGTCGAGACGGATGCCCGGCGGGCCCACGCCCGGTACCTGCTGGCCCTGGCCGAGCGGGCCGACGACCGGCTGCGGGGGCCGGCGCAGGAGTGCTGGCTGCACCGGCTGCGCGCCGAGGAGCCCGACCTGCGCCGGGCCATGCGCTGGCTGGCCGCCGAGGATCCCGGCGTGGACCACGGTGAGTTGCGGCTGGCCGCCGCGGTGGCGATGTACTGCCGGCTGGAGGGCCACTACCGGGACGGGCTGGACTGGCTGACGGCGGCGCTGGACCGGAACCGGGACGCCCCGCCGGCGCTGCGGGTCCGGGCCGCGGTGGGGGCCGCGATGCTGGCTCTGCTGCGCCGCGACTACCCGATGGCGGTCCGGTACGCCGAGCTGGCCCGCGCCACCTGCCGCTCGGCGGACGATCGCCGGTCCGAGGCCCGGGTGGAACTGATCCTCGGATCGGTGGCGCGGGAACAGGCCCGGTACGCCAACTCGGCGGCGCACCTGGCCGCCGCGACCGCGCTGCTGGCCGACTGTGGCGACGAGTGGGGCGAGGCGCAGGCGGTGCAGCAGCGGGGTGTCACGGCCTGGCTGTCCGGCGACCTCGACCGGGCCGAGTCCCGGCTACGGGCCAGCCTGCGCCGCTTCGAGCGGATCGGCGACACCGAGGCGGAGGCCGCCGGGCTGATGAATCTCGGGGCCGTCGCGTTCTACCGCGGCGACCCGGACCGGGCCGCGTCACTGCTGGACGCGGCTCTCCAGCGGTACGCGGCGATCGGCTTCGCCGAGGGGATCGGCTGGACGCACAACCTGCGCGGGCTGGTGGAGCTGGCCACCCGGCGGATCACCCGGGCCCGGGCACACCTGCTGGTGAGCATGGCCGCGCACCGCTCGGTGGGGGACCGGTGGCGCATCGCCAGCGTGCTGGAGGCGCTCGCCGAGGTCGTCCGGCTGGAACGGGACCGCCCCCGCGCCGCGCGGCTGCTCGGGGCGGCGGCCCGGATCCGGGACGAGATCGGGGCTCCGGTACCGGCCTGCGAGCGACCGGCGGCCGCCGCGACCGGGGCCGCCCTGCTGGCCGAACTCGGCGCCAGCCCCTTCGCCGCCGCCGTGCAGGAGGGCCGGCGCGCGTCGCTGGACGCGCTGCTCACCGGGGGTACGCCCCGACCCTCCCGGCAGGCCGGCCCGGTCGGCACCGGCGGCCCCGCGAGCGTCGGTGGCCGGGCGGGCACCGACGGCCGGGCGGGCACCGGTGGCGCTCCGGCCATCGACACCCCGGTCGTCACCCCCCGGTCCGCCTGAGCCCCGGCCCTGCGGCGGGGTGGGTGGGTCAGCCGGGAACGGCGGCGGGTTCGGCGATGCAGGCGGTGCCGATCCGGCGGAAGCCCGCCCGCAGGTACACCCGGGCGATGTCCTCGCTGCCGGCGGAGAGGAAGACCAGGTCGGTGCCGCTGTCCAGTAGTTGGCGGGCCAGCTCCGCCGTCAGTGCGGCACCGACGCCGCGCCGGCGGGCCCGGGGCAGGGTGGCGATACCGGCGATCTCGGCCACATCGCCCACCCGCATCGCCATGCCGCTGCCGACCGCGCCGTTGCCGGGCGCCTCGGCGAGCGCGGAGACCCGGCGGCCGGCCAGCGTCCGGGTCCGCTCCTCGGTGAGGTCGGCCTCGGTGAGTTCGAGCACGGCGGCGTCCCGTTCGAGCGGCCCGGCGTCCCCGCGCCCGGTCCCGGCGGCGGCGAACCCGACCGCCGCCACCGCGCGCCGGACGGCGACGTCGGCCGGGTAGCCGGCGGATCCGGGGTCCAGGATCCGCACCGGTACGTCGGACAGCTCCGTGGCCGGCGGCAGGGCGGCCGGGTCCAGCACCATCAGCGGCGCCTCCAGCACGGCCAGCCCGGCGGAGCGGGCCACCGCGAGCAGGTCCGGAGTGCGCTCGTGCACCCACTCGAACGCCTCCGGCAGCCCGAGGTCCCGCTGCCGGGCCCGGACCGCCGTCACGTCGGCCGCGGACGGCGGCTCGGTGGCGTCCAGGCGGGGACGGGCGTAGTAGGGCCAACCACCGGCGGAGTCCCGGACAAAGAGCACAAGCGGGCCGAAATCCTCGGTCCGGGCGGCGTCCCGCGGTACGGCGTCGTAGAAACGTTCCAACCGGTCGAAAAGCGCATCCCGCTCGTCAGGCACCGCGTGAGAGTACACGTCCCAGAGTTCGGACGCGCGTGATCAATACGACCTGGTGGAGTCCGGGGCGCCCTAACGTAGACTCGGTAATCCAGTAAGGGCCGACGTCGTCCCGATCGTGATGGAACGTGAGTGACGACAGGAGACCCGGTGGATTTCCCGTACCCTCTCCCGCCGCAGCCCGCTCCGCCGGCCACCGGCCTGTACGACCCGGCGTACGAGCATGACGCCTGTGGGGTGGCCTTCGTGGCCGACCTGTACGGGCGGCGCTCGCACGCCGTGGTCGCCCAGGGCCTGTCCGCGCTGCGTCGCCTGGACCACCGCGGCGCCCGGGGCGCCGAGCCGAACACCGGCGACGGCGCCGGGATCATGATCCAGATCCCGGACGACTTCCTGCGGGCCGCCGTCGACTTCCCCCTGCCACCGGCCGGCCAGTACGCCACCGGCCTGGCTTTCCTGCCGGCCGACCCGGCCGCGGCGGAACTGTCCCGCCGGGTGGTGGAGAAGTACGCCCTGGTCGAAGGCGCGGAGATCCTGGGCTGGCGGGACGTGCCGGTGGACCCGGACGGCCTGGGCGAGACGGCGCTGGCGGCCCGGCCGGTGATCCGGCAGCTCTTCCTGGCCGCCCGGCGGCTCACCGACGCCCCGACCGGCCAGGCCGGCGAGCCGCTGTCCGGCATCGACCTGGACCGGGTGGCGTTCTGCGTACGTAAGCAGGCCGAGCGGGAGAGCGCCGAGCGGGGCGCCGCGGCGTACTTCCCGTCGCTGTCGGCGCGGACCATGGTCTACAAGGGAATGCTCACCCCGGACCAGCTGCCCGCGTTCTTCCCGGACCTGCGCGACGAGCGGATGACCAGCGCCATCGCGCTGGTCCACTCCAGGTTCTCCACGAACACCTTCCCGTCCTGGCCGCTGGCCCACCCGTACCGGTTCGTCGCGCACAACGGCGAGATCAACACCATCCGGGGCAACCGCAACTGGATGCAGGCCCGGGAGGCCCTGCTCGCGAGCCCGCTGATCCCCGGCTCGATGCGCCGGCTGTTCCCGGTCTGCACGCCGGCCGCCTCGGACTCGGCCAACTTCGACGAGGTGCTGGAACTGCTGCACCTGGCCGGCCGGAGCCTGCCGCACGCCGTGCTCATGATGATCCCGGAGGCGTGGGAGAACGACCCGGACATGCCCGCCCACCGGCGGGCCTTCTACCGCTTCCACGCCAACCTCATGGAGCCGTGGGACGGGCCGGCGGCGGTCGCGTTCACCGACGGCACCGTGGTGGGCGCGGTGCTGGACCGTAACGGGTTGCGCCCCGGCCGCTGGTGGCGCACCGCCGACGGGCTGGTGGTGCTGGGCAGCGAGGCCGGTGTGCTGGACCTCGACCCGGCCGGCGTGGTGGCCAAGGGCCGGCTGCGACCGGGCCGGATGTTCCTGGTGGACACCGGTGCCGGCCGGATCGTCACCGACGAGGAGGTCAAGCGCGAACTCGCCGCCGAGTCGCCGTACGACGAGTGGCTGCACGCCGGCCAGATCGAGCTGGCGGACCTGCCCAGGCGCGAGCACATCGTCTACACCCACGACTCGGTGCTGCGGCGCCAGCAGACCTTCGGGTACACCGAGGAGGAGCTGAAGATCCTGCTCGCCCCGATGGCCCGGGTCGGGGCCGAACCGGTCGGTTCGATGGGCACCGACACCCCGATCTCGCCGTTGTCCACCCGGCCGAGGCTGCTCTACGACTACTTCCACCAGCTGTTCGCGCAGGTCACCAACCCGCCCCTGGACGCGATCCGGGAGGAACTGGTGACCAGCCTGCGGGCCACCATCGGCCCCGAGGGCAACCTGCTCGACCCCGGCCCGGCGAGCTGTCGGCAGATCGCCCTGCCGTACCCGATCCTGGACAACGACGACCTCGCCCGGATCCTGTCGATCGACGAGGACGGGGACATGCCGGGCTTCAAGGCGGTCCGGGTCTCCGGGCTGTACCGGCTCCGGGAGGGCGGCGCCGGCATCCGGGCCCGGCTCACCGAGATCTGCCGGCACGTCTCCGAGGCGATCGAGGACGGCGTGCGGATCCTGGTGCTCTCCGACCGGGACTCGACGGCCGACCTGGCCCCGATCCCGTCGCTGCTGCTCACCGCCGCCGTCCACCAGCACCTGGTCCGGGAGCAGACCCGGACCCGGATCGCGCTGATCGTGGAGAGCGGGGACTGCCGCGAGGTACACCACGCCGCCGTGCTGATCGGGTACGGCGCGGCCGCCGTCAACCCGTACCTGGCCTTCGAGACCGTGGAGGAGCTGGCCCACACCGGCGCGCTGGGCGGGATCGACCCGACGACCGCGGTACACAACTATCTGACGGCGCTCGGCAAGGGCGTCCTGAAGATCATGTCGAAGATGGGCATCTCGACGGTCTCCTCGTACTGCGGCGCGCAGGTGTTCGAGGCCGTCGGCCTGGACGAGCGGCTGGTGCAGCGGTACTTCGTCGGCACCTCCAGCACCATCGGCGGCGTCGGCCTGGCCGGCATCCACACCGAGATCGCCGCCCGGCACGCCCGGGCGTACCCGCCGGTCCCGGACGGTGTCGAGGAGGTCGGTGGCGACCCGGCGGCCCGGCGGCTCGTGGCCGGCGGCGAGTACCAGTGGCGTCGCGACGGCGAACTGCACCTGTTCAACCCCGAAACGGTGTTCCTGCTCCAGCACGCCACCCGGGCCGGTCAGTACGACGTCTTCCGGCGCTACACGTCCACGGTGGACGGGCTGGCGGCCCGGGCCGGTTCGCTGCGCGGACTGTTCCGGCTGCGCACCGGGGTCCGCCCGCCGGTACCGATCGACGAGGTCGAGCCGGTCGAGGAGATCGTCAAACGGTTCGCCACCGGCGCCATGTCGTACGGGTCGATCTCGGCGGAGGCGCACGAGACCCTGGCCGTGGCGATGAACCGGATCGGCGGCCGGTCGAACACCGGCGAGGGCGGCGAGGACGTCGACCGGCTGCACGACCCGCGCCGCCGATCCGCCGTCAAGCAGATCGCCAGCGGCCGGTTCGGGGTGACCAGCGAGTACCTGGTCAACGCCGACGACCTGCAGATCAAGATGGCCCAGGGCGCCAAGCCGGGCGAGGGCGGCCAGCTGCCCGGCAACAAGGTCTGGCCGTGGATCGCCCGGACCCGGCACGCCACGCCCGGCGTCGGGCTGATCTCGCCGCCACCGCACCACGACATCTATTCGATCGAGGACCTGGCCCAGCTCGTCCACGACCTCAAGTGCGTCAACCCGGCCGCCCGGGTGCACGTCAAGCTGGTCAGCGAGGTCGGCGTCGGCACGGTCGCGGCCGGTGTGGCGAAACTCAAGGCCGACGTGATCCTGATCTCCGGCCACGACGGCGGCACCGGTGCCTCGCCGATGAACTCGCTCAAGCACGCCGGCACGCCGTGGGAGCTGGGCCTGGCCGAGGCGCAGCAGACGCTGTTGCGCAACGGACTGCGGGACCGGGTCAGCGTGCAGGTGGACGGCCAGCTCAAGACCGGCCGGGACGTGGTGGTCGCCGCGCTGCTCGGCGCCGAGGAGTACGGCTTCGCCACCGCGCCACTGATCGTCTCCGGCTGCGTGATGATGCGGGTCTGCCACCTGGACACCTGCCCGGTCGGCATCGCCACCCAGAACCCGGTGCTGCGGGAACGCTTCACCGGGCGGCCGGAGTTCGTGGAGAACTTCTTCCGTTTCCTCGCCGAGGAGGTCCGGGAGTACCTCGCCGAACTGGGGCTGCGCTCGCTGGACGAGGCGATCGGCGCGACCGAACTGCTCGACCTGCTGCCCGCCATCGACCACTGGAAGGCCGGCGGGCTGGACCTGAGCCGCGTACTGGCGCTGCCGGAACTGCCGGCGGGCGCCGCCCGCCGCCGTACCCGGGAGCAGGACCACGGGCTGGCCGCCGCGCTGGACAACAAGCTCATCGCCGCCGCCGGGCCGGCGCTGTCCGACGGTACTCCGGTGCGGGTCGAGCTGGACGTCCGCAACGAGCACCGCAGCGTGGGCGCGATGCTGGGCGGTGAGGTCACCCGGCGGTACGGCGGGGCCGGCCTGCCCACGGACACCATCGAGATCACCCTCACCGGCACGGCCGGCCAGTCGTTCGGGGCGTTCCTGCCGCCGGGCGTGACGCTGCGGCTGGTGGGGGACGCCAACGACTACGTGGGCAAGGGTCTGTCCGGCGGTCGGCTGGTGGTCCGCCCCGACCCGCGGGCGCCGTTCGTCGGGCCGGACGCCACGGCCGGGGAACGGGCCGAGGACCAGATCATCGCCGGCAACACCATCCTGTACGGCGCCACCGGCGGTGAACTGTTCCTGCGTGGCCGGGTCGGCGAGCGGTTCGCCGTCCGCAACTCCGGTGCGGTCGCCGTGGTGGAAGGCGTCGGTGACCACGGTTGCGAGTACATGACCGGCGGCACGGTGGTGGTGCTCGGCGGCTGTGGCCGCAACTTCGCGGCCGGCATGTCCGGGGGTACGGCGTTCCTGTGGCGGCTGAACCCCGCCCTGGTCAACCCCGAACTGGTCGAGCTGAGCCCGCCGACCGAGGAGCAGCGCAGGCTGCTGCACGACCTGGTGCGCCGGCACGCCGCCGAGACCGGCTCGACGGTCGCCGCCGAGCTGCTCGACCGGTGGCCGGCGGCGGTGCGTGAGTTCACCGCCGTGGTACCCCGGGACTACCGCCGGGTCATGGAGATCATGCGGGCCGCCGAAGCCGCCGGCCACGACGTCGACGACGCGGTGATGAGCGCGCTCGCCGTATCCTCCGGTGGGGCGCCGCCAGCGCCAGCGCCGCCGGTCGATGCCCGCCCCACCCCGCGCCAGGCCCAGGAGGTGGCCCGTGCCTGACCCCAATGGTTTCCTGCGGTACGACCGGCGGCTGCCGGCCCGCCGGCCGGTGCCGGTACGCATCCGCGACTGGCGGGAGGTCTACCCGCCGGCCAGCGACGCGCTGATCCGTGAGCAGGCCACCCGGTGCATGGACTGCGGCATCCCGTTCTGCCACGACGGGTGCCCGCTGGGCAACCGCATCCCGGACTGGAACGACCTGGTCCGGACGGGGCGGTGGGCCGAGGCCATCGAGGCGCTGCACGCCACCAACAACTTCCCCGAGTTCACCGGGCGGCTCTGCCCGGCGCCCTGCGAGGCGGCCTGCGTGCTCGCCATCCCGACCGGCCTCGGCACCGCCGCGGCGGCGCCCTCCGGGGCGGGGGCGGTCACCATCAAGCAGGTCGAGGTGGAGATCATCAACCGGGCGTTCGACCAGGGGCTGGTCGAACCGGTGCCGGTGGCACCGCCGACCGGCAAGCGGGTCGCGGTGGTCGGCTCGGGACCCGCCGGCCTGGCCGCGGCGCAGCAGTTGGCCCGCGCCGGGCACGCGGTGACCGTGTACGAGCGGGACGACGCGGCCGGTGGCCTGCTCCGGTACGGCATCCCCGACTTCAAGCTGGAGAAGCTGCATGTCGACCGGCGACTGGCCCAGCTCGAAGCCGAGGGCGTGCGGTTCCGTACCGGCGTGAACGTCGGCGTCGACATCACCGCCGAACAGCTGCGGGAGACGTCCGACGCGGTGCTGCTGGCCTGCGGGGCGCTGGCCGGGCGGGATGTCCCGGACACCCCGGGTCGCCGGCTGCGCGGCGTACACCAGGCGATGGAACACCTGGTGGCGGCCAACCGGGCCGTCGCGGCGGCCGGTGGCGCGGGTTCGGCTCCGGCGACGGTCCCGGCCGTGCACGACGACCCGGCCGGCCCGACCGGGGTCCAGCAGCACGGCGCCGGTGGGACCGCCCGGGTCCAGCAGGACGACGGCCGGGACGACGGTGCCGAACCGGCGGTCGACCCCGAGGTGCCGCCGGCCGAGATCGACGCCGCCGGCCGGCATGTGGTCATCATCGGTGGCGGTGACACCGCCGCCGACTGCCTGGGCGCGGCGCACCGGCAGGGCGCCGCCGGGGTCTACCAGCTCGACCTGTACCCCGAGCCGCCGGAGGCCCGGGACGCGGCCCGGGATCCGTGGCCGACCTGGCCGTGGATCCTGCGCAGCTACCCGGCGCACGAGGAGGGCGGCGACCGGGTGTTCGCGGTCGCCGTGCAGGAGTTCGTGGACGACGGTACGGGCGCGGTCCGCGCCGTCCGGATCGCCGAGGTCACCGTCGAGAAGCGGGACGGTCAGCGCTTCCTGACCGTGCTGCCGGGTTCGGAACGGGATCTTCCGGCCGATCTGGTGCTGCTGGCGATCGGCTTCGAGGGCACCGAGCGGCAGCCCCTGCTCGACCAGCTGGGCCTGGCCCGCAACTCCCGCGGGGCGCTGGACTCCGACCCCGGCTGGCAGACCGGCACCCCCGGGGTGTTCGTGGCCGGGGACATGCACCGGGGCGCGTCGCTGATCGTCTGGGCCATCGCCGAGGGCCGGGCCGCCGCCGCCGCGATCCACGCCTACCTGGGCGGCCCGGGCGAACTGCCGGCCCCGGTCAACCCCGCCTCCCGCCCCCTCGCCGTGCTCTAGCGCCACGCTGCAAGGAAGGGCCCCTTGTTATCGCTTTTCGGATAGCAAGGGGCCCTTTTTAACGCCCCGGTCCGGTTTGACGCCTCGGCCCGGCTGAACCGTCCGGTCCGGCTGATCCGTCCGGTCCGGCGCTCCGTGCGGGTGAGCCCCGAGCCGGCCCGCGTCGCAGGTAGGCCCGCGTCGCAGGTAGTCGCAGGTAGGAGTGAACGGAAGTCGGGTTGGGTAGCACGGAGACCGCTTGCACAGTGTGACGCGGCGGCACCCGCGCCGCCGGCGACGCCCGTACCCCCTGTGGGCGTCGCGTCCCCACGGCGAGAGGACGGATGCGATGGCCTCGACGGCGATCTCCGAAGGCACCGACGGCGCGGACCGGCCAAAACTCAGACGCGACATCGGCCGGATCGGCCTGCTCTTCACCGCGGTCGGCTCGATCATCGGATCGGGCTGGCTGTTCGGGGCGATGAACGCCGCGCAGATCGCCGGACCGGCGGCGATCTTCTCCTGGCTCATCGCCGGCATCATGATCATGCTGATCGGGCTCACCTACGCCGAGCTGGGCACCATGTTCCCGGTCTCCGGCGGTGTGGTCCGGTTCCCGCACTACGCGTTCGGTGGATTCGCCAGTTACCTGATGGGCTGGATCACCTGGCTGGCCGCGGCGGTCGTGGCGCCCATCGAGGTCGAGGGGACACTCCAGTACGCGACCCGGTACTACCCGTTCACCAACGAGCACGAGGTGGCCGGCAAGACCGTACACACCCTCACCCCCATCGGGTACGTCGCCGCGGTGCTGCTGATGGCGCTGTTCTGCGTGATCAACGTGATCGGGGTGCGGTTCTTCACCCGGCTGAACAACGTGCTGGTGTGGTGGAAGCTCGCCATCATCGTGGTGGTCATCGGCGCGTTCCTGCTCACGGCGTTCCACGGTGCCAACTTCACCAGCCACGGCTTCGCACCGTCCGGTCAGCACGGAGTGTTCACCGCCATCGCGACGGCCGGCATCACGTTCTCGTTCCTGGGCTTCCGGCAGGGCATCGAGCTGGCCGGTGAGTCGAGCAACCCGCGCCGCAACGTACCGTTCGCGGTGGTCGGCTCGGTGCTGCTCACCATGGTCATCTACATCGGCCTGCAGATCGCCTTCCTCGCCGCGGTGCCCGAGGACACCCTGGCCTCGTCCGGCGGCTGGGCCTCGCTGACCTTCAAGGACGCCTTCGGCCCGCTGGCGGCCATCGCCTCGATCCTGGGCCTGACCTGGTTGGCCGTGCTGCTGTACGCCGACGCCATCGTCTCGCCGGGCGACACCGGTCTGATCTACACGGCCATCACGTCCCGACTCGGGTACGCCATGGCGCACAACGGCAACGTGCCGAAGCAGGTGGCCAAGCTCACCCGCAGCGGGGTGCCCTGGGTGGCCACCATCGTCGCGTTCGTGATCGGCCTGGTCATCTTCCTGCCGTTCCCGAGCTGGCAGCAGTTGGTCGGCCTGGTCACCGGCGCCACCGTCCTGTCGTTCGGCTCCGGACCGCTGGTCTTCGCGGCGCTGCGGCGGGAGATGCCGGACCACCCACGGGCGTTCCGGCTGCCCGGCGGCGACGTGATCCCGTTCCTCGCCTTCTTCTCATCCAACATGATCGTGTTCTGGGCGGGTTGGGGGACCAACTGGAAGCTGTTCGTCGGCGTACTGATCGGGCTGGTGCTGCTCGGTGTCTTCCGGCTCACCGGATCTGTGCATCTGCCGCACCTGAACTGGCGGGCCGGCTCGTGGACGATTCCCTGGCTGGGTGGTCTGGCGTTGATCAGCTACCTGAGCGACTACGAGGGCACCGGCCTGATCGGGCTCGGCTGGGGATTCCTGGTGAACCTGGTGTTCAGCGCCGTGATCTACCTGATGGCGCTCAAGGTCCGGCTACCGGGCGACCGGGTGCGGGAGATCATCGACACCACGCCGCACGACGAGGTGAACCACGACGAGGTGAACCACGACGACACCGCCGGGACGACGGACCAGGCCACCGGCGCGGCCAGTTCCCGGACGGCGGAGGGCACCCGCGCGGACGCCTGAAGGGACAGTTGAAAGGAAGGGCCCCTGTTATCGCTTTTTGTATAGCAGGGGGCCCCGGTTAACGGTTGGGCTCGGCCGCGCCGGTGCATCCGGCATCGGCTCCGACCGGCGCGTACTCACCGTCGCGCTCTGACCGTCGCGTACTCAGCGGCGCCGCACTGACCGGCGCGCTTTCGCCGGCTGCGCCGGTCGCCTGGGTGATGAAGCCGGCGGGATGGGCTCGACGCGCCCATCCCGCCACCCCGCTCATCCCAGCGGTTCGGGGTCAGGCCCCGGCCTCGTCGCAGCGGTTCGGGGTCAGGCCCCGGCCTCGTCGCCTCGGTTCGGGGTCAGGCTCCGGCCTCGTCGCCGCCGGGTCCAGGAAGGACCGCCGCCACCTCGGCGCCGCCCGTGGCCAGCACCGCGGCCTGCTGCGGCCAGGTGGGCAGGCTGGCCGGGACCCGCATGCCGGCTCCGCGTACCGCCGCCCGCAGCGACTCCACGTCGGTCCCGGCAAGCTGGCGGTACGTCCGGATGCCGGCCGCCTGCAACGCGGTGGCCATCTTCGGCCCCACCCCCTCGATACGACGCAGGTTGTCCTCGGCGCCTTCATCCTGACCGGCGGACTCGGCGGCCGATTTGGCGGCCAGGGGAGCGGTCTTGGTGGGTATGGCCGCCGGGACCTCCTCGACGGGCGGCGTGACCACCACCGGCTCCGGTGCGGAGGGGGCCGCAGGGGATTCCGGCCCGGTCGAGTCGGCGGCACCTGGTGCGTCACTGCTCAGGCCGGCGCTGGGTGCGTCGGTGGTGGGCCCGGTGGTGCCGGGTACGTCGATGGTCGGGCCGGTGGCGGGTACGTCGGTGGCCGGGTCGGTTTCCGCCGCGGGGCTGGCGACGATCGGGGATTCGACCGCCTCGGCCGGCGGGATGTCCTCGACGGCGACCATCGGCTCGTCGGTCGGTGGGGTCTCCGTCGCGGTCCGGTCATCGTCCGCTTCGGACAGCACC
Source organism: Plantactinospora sp. A48 (assembly GCF_055793945.1). Classification (NCBI taxonomy): domain Bacteria; kingdom Bacillati; phylum Actinomycetota; class Actinomycetes; order Micromonosporales; family Micromonosporaceae; genus Plantactinospora; species Plantactinospora sp. A48. Next base: position 173,091 of record NZ_JBTIXF010000004.1, read on the forward strand.
GGGTCGTTCGATCCGGTGAGCGGCGTGTCGATGTCGTCCACCGGTACCGGCACGGTCCGCTCCGGTGCGTCCGTCGCAGCCACCACATCGGTCGGCGCGGTGCCTGCCGGTGCGGTGTCCCCCGGCGCGGTCTCGGCCGGGCCGGACTCGGCGGGTGCGGGGTTCACCGGCGCGGTCTCGGCCAGCGCGGTGTCCACCGGGTCGGTCTCGGCGGGTGCGGTGTCCACCGGCGCGGTGTCCGTCGCCCCGGTCCGGCCGTCGATGACGGTGACGGCGTCGGGCGCGGTGGGACTCGGCACATCCGCCTGGGGGGTCGAACCGGCGCCGACCGCGAGCCCCGTTTCGCTGGAGTCGGGCATCGGTGCCGCATCGTCAACCGGTCGACCGGCCGCGATCTCGGTCCCGGACGGTTCGCCGGATGAGTCACCGGAGGTCCCGCGCAGCCTACCGGTGAGCAACCAGCCACCTGTCAGACCGATGAGCAGCACCAGCACGATGATCAGGGTGTGCCCGAGGGTCCAGGACACGGCTACTACCTCCTTGGGGATCGCGCCAGCAGGCGCGGGAAAGAGTCGAGGCAGCTTCGCATACCACGGCCGGTAGCGACAGGGCACCCTCGGAACAGAGCGGCGGTCCGTTGAACGCCGGCGAGGTGACCCGCCGGGAGCCGGCGTAGTCGTCGTGGATGTCATCCAGGACGAGCAGGGCCAGGTGCGGGGAGAGGCATGCCGAAAGGGCCGGCCCCTCGGTGGGGCCGGCCCTTGCTTGCGGCCGTGCTGTTGCTTCCTGGTGCCTGGTGCCTGGTGCCTGGTGCCTGGTGCCTGGTGCTTGGTGCCTGGTGCTTGGTGCTTGGTGTTAGTGGCTGTAGCCGCGGGTGGCCATCCAGTTGGCGAGGTTGATGGTGCTGATCCAGTAGCTGGCGGTGTTGGGGTTGGCGGAGTCGGCGATTTTGACTTGGCGG